>CAZNNJ010000685.1:2614-3597 GCA_964574305.1 uncultured Rhodospirillales bacterium
AGGCAGCACCTGATACCACCCGCCGCCATCGCCCGCTGGCGTTAGGCCGAAGCGCTTGAACTCTGTGGCCACATACGCCGAGGCCTTCGCATTCCCCTCGGTCCCTGGCATGCGCCCCATCATCGAATCGTGCGCGAGGGCAAACAGTCGATGCTCGAGATCGGTCGCGCTGATGGCGGGAGTCGTCGCGACGGGCGCAACGGTGCCCGTACGTGCGCGCGCACAGCCGATCGCGAACAGCGCTGCCGGAACCGAGAATCTGCTCACGCGCGGTCTACTCCCCTACGACGGTCCTGTATCCGAGCTGGCTGGA
Organism: uncultured Rhodospirillales bacterium; assembly: GCA_964574305.1. Taxonomy (GTDB): domain Bacteria; phylum Pseudomonadota; class Alphaproteobacteria; order BOG-932; family Roseiterribacteraceae; genus BOG-932. The sequence continues at coordinate 2,928 of CAZNNJ010000685.1, forward strand.
CAGCCCGCGGGTGAAGTTCAGCAACGCCGCGACCTGCGGGCTGTCCTCACCGACATCCAGGCTGGCCGACGGGCCGAGCAGCGCCACCGCCAGCTGGATTTGCCCAGTATAGTCGAAGACGGGCGCGCAGGCAGCGGCAATTCCGGGCCAGGGATTGTCGGCGGTTCCGGCAAAGCCCGCGACGCGGATCTCCGCCAGCTCCCGGTCCAGCTCGCGCACGGTCTGACGTTCCTTGGCCTGTTTCAGCTCCTCCGCGATCCGCTTGGCGGTGAGCTGCTTGGGCAGGAAGGCGGCCCAGACCTTGCCGGTGGCGGTCGCCGACAGGCCCAGCACGGCGCCCGGCTTGCTGTTGGTGGTGATGTTGTGGGACGATTCGATGGAGCGGATCACCGTCGGGCCGTACGTGCCCCACACCGTGATGGCGACGCCGAGGTCCAGCGTCTGGGCCAGCTCGGCGATGGCTTCGCTGGCCAACTGATAGGGGTCGAAACCGCGCAGCCGCGCCAGGCCCAGATGCAGCGCGAACCAGCCCAATCGGTAGAGGCCGCTGGCACTGTCCTGCTCGACCAGGCCGATTTTGCGGAAGCTGACGAATAAGGGGGGGGCCTGGCCCGGCGGCATGACGGTGGCCTTGGCGATGTCGCGCCACCCCACCCGCCCGTTGGGGCAC
>CAZNNJ010000686.1:0-3589 GCA_964574305.1 uncultured Rhodospirillales bacterium
ATATAGGTGCCGACCGTGAGCACCGTCGCAACCGCATAGGTCCAGTCGAACCGCCGCCAGATGACCAGCGACGACAGGATCAGCATCACGATCGTCGGGAAAACGTTGAACAGCGAGAAGGACAGCAGGCTGTCGATCGCCGTCGTGCCGCGCTGGATCGCGCGCGACAGGCCGCCGGTCTGGCGGTCGAGATGGAATTTCAGCGACAGGCTGTGCAGGTGACGGAAGACCTGGAGCGCGATCTGTCGGATGGCGCGCTGCGACACTTTCTGGAAGATCGCGTTACGCGCCTCGTTGAAGAACTGCGACATCAAGCGCGCCACGCCGTAGGAGGCGATCAGCCCGACCGGGATCGCCACCACCGCCGGGCCCTTGCCCGACAGCGCGTCGACAGCCCGTCCATAGACGATCGGCACCGCCAGAACGGCAAGGTTGCTCAGCAGCAGGCAGAACATCGCCAGCACGACGCGTGCCCTGAGCTCGAAGGAATGCTTCGGCCAGAGATACGGCGCCAGCGAGGCGAGCGCCTTGAGATCGCCGGTCGGCTTGCCGGATTTGGGCAGATCGTCGGAGGTCGCGGGGATCATGGGGCGGCGCGGGGTCATCCGGCCTTATATAAGGCCGTCTGCCGCTTTGCGCGAGGGGAAGCTGTTGTTAGCGGCAGGGCAATGCCGGCAGGATATAGCGCTGCAACAGGTCGACCGTTTGCTGGTGCATGCCACGCGTGTTGTAGTTCTGCCGCGTGACGACGATCGCGGTGCGTCTCTCCGGCAGCATCAGGATGGCGTTGCCGCCATTGCCCGCCATGTACCAGCCCGCAAGCGGCCCACAGGGCGTCGTGTAGGTACGCTGCCAGACGAGATAGCCGTAATTGGCGTCGGCATATGCCTGGCGGTGCACTGTCAGCATCGCGTCGATCCAGGCGGGGGGCACGATCTGCAGGCCCTGCCAGCGGCCGCCGTCGGCTACCATCCAGGCGATCTTGGCCAGATCGCGCGACCGCAGCCTCAGACCGCCGCCGGTCATCGTCTCATGCGCCGGCGAGTAGGGCCATTCTGAACTCTCTATGCCGAGCGGGCGGAACAGGCGCGTTTCGAGATATGTGTCGGGCGGTACCCCGGTCGCTCGGCCGACCACCTGGCCCAGCAGGAAGGCGCCCATCGTGCAATAACGCCATGGGCCAAGCCCCGAGGCATCGCGGCTATAACCCGCTGCGGTCGACAGGCTGACGGCCCAGGTCGTCCAGTTCGGCTGAGCATGCATGTTGTCTTCGTTGCCGGGGCTCTTTTCGTCGTCATCGTTGCAGTCCAGCGCCGACGACATGGTCAGCAGATCTTCGATGGTGATCGCACGCTTGTCCGCCGTATCGTTCGGATAAGGCCGCAGATCGGTGAAATACGGGAATACGGGCGCCCGCGCCGATGGAATGGCGCCTTCGCGGATGACCATGCCGACCGCCAGTGCCGTAACCGATTTCGTGGCGGAGCGCGTGTCGTTGAGCAGGTCCGGTCCGCCCGGGGCGGCATAGGTTTCGTAGACAAGCTTGCCAGCATGAACAACCAGCACGCTCGTGGTCTTCGGATAATCGCCGCGGGCAAGCGAATCCTGGAGGCCGCTGAGCGGCGCCGGATCAAGTCCGGCGGCGGCCGGCGCCGCGACGGTAAAGCCGTCATGACGGTCGACCGGCGCCGCGAGTTCTTCGGAGCGGGCTCCGGCGCCGAGTGCGGCCGCGAGGGCGGCGACGAAAATCGGTTGGATGGCGGCCATGACAGCCCTAATGTTCGTTTCGACGGGAACAGCTTAGCCGCATTGGAAGAGCGGGTGACCGCGAAATGTCGGTTCCCGCTGCGGCTTGTCCGCAAAAACCGCGGTGGAATCGCGTGGGAACGGATGGATCGGATCGACCGCAAAATCCTCGCGCTTTATCAGCACGACACGCGCCGTATTGCCGAGTCGATCGGTGCCGAGGTCGGGTTGTCGGCTGCGGCGGTGCAGCGACGGTTGAAACGGCTGCGCGAGACGGGCGTGATCGCTGCGGAGGTGGCGGTGCTGGATTCCCGCTCGGTGGGCGCGGTAGTCACCTGCATCGTACTGCTGACGATGATTTCGAGCGCAGGACCTGCAGCCCATCTCGCCCGGTTCAAGCAGGATATGAGGCGGCTCGCCGAGGTGCAGCAATGCTATCAGGTCACCGGGACGAGCGACCTTGTGCTGATCGTCACTGCCTCCAGCATGGAGGACTATGGCGATTTCGCGCGCCGCTGGTTCGAGGAGAACCGCAACGTGATCCGCTATGAAACATTGGTTGTGCTGGATCGAGCGAAAGTCGGGCTGTCACTGCCCGTGACCGCTGAAGACGGGCCGACCTAGCGCCAACTCCGAAGGTGTTGGCCGTTAGCGCTGAGCCCGCCGCCCGACGGTCGCGGGGACGCCCACACGCCGCGCCCGGCCGGCGAGCGTGGCGAAGCACAGCACCAGCACGGTGCGCACGGCGAAGGCCGTGCCGGCGAGCGCCAGGATCCAGGCCAGCGCCATGAAGGCCATGAAGACGGCGGCGACCGGAAGATCGTACCAGCGGGCGCGCAACGCCCGGATCGGCTTCTGGATCGGCTCGAGGCGCGGCGAGGCAGCGATCTCGCGGGCGAACGCGGCCGGCCGAATTACCACTCCCATCGCTGCTTCCTCCGCCAGGCGCCCGGTGGCGCGTGCCTCGCCAGTCCTACCATCGCGTGGCCAGTTTCGCACTGCGCGCACACTCAATGCTTGATCTGAATCAATGTTCCCCTATTCGACCTCTTCCTCATCCGCGGCGCGGTACCACGCCATCATCGAGGGGAGGGCCAATATCGTATCCATATAGGCCGCGCTGACCGGATCGACAGGTACGCCATAGGTGCGAAAACGCGTTACCACCGGCGCATACATCGCATCCGCATTGCTGAAACGCCCAAACAGAAACGGTCCTGCGGCGCCATAGCGGCCGCGCATGTCGCGCCAGATCTGCTGGACCCGCTCGATATCGGCCGCGGCGCCGGCCGAAGGCGTGGGCATCGGTACCTCGACCCCGATATCCATGGGGAATTCGCGGCGCAGGTCCATGAAGCCGGAATGCATTTCGGCCGAGACCGACCGGGCGCAGGCCATGGCGCCCAGGTCCTGCGGCCACAATTTTGTCTCAGGAAAACGGTGGGCGAGATAGTCCAGGATCGCCAGCGAATCCCACACCATCTCCCGCCCGTCGATCAGGATCGGCACTTTGCCGGCATGGCAATATTCCAGGATGCGCGCCCTCGTATCCGGCTGGCGCAGATGGATGATGATCTCCTTGAACGGAAGCTTGGCCTCCTTCATCGCGACCCACGGGCGCAGCGACCAGCTCGACCATTTCTTCGTGCCGATGATCAGGGTCAGACTCATTCTTATCCCTCCTTTCCCGGTGCAATCGGATCGCGGAACCGATCGCCGGATTGCAACCGCCGAAACAGGATGATACACAGCGGCCCTTCCGGTGGAAGACGCCGTTATCGGCGGGCGCGTAGCTCAGCGGGAGAGCACTTCCTTGACATGGAAGGGGTCACAGGTTCAATCC
>CAZNNJ010000687.1:0-3574 GCA_964574305.1 uncultured Rhodospirillales bacterium
CTGGCACTATGGGCTGCGCCAGATGCCGGAGGTGAACGGCGCGCTGGTGGCGCTCGACCCCCATACCGGGCGCGTGCTCGCCCTCGTCGGCGGCATGAGCTATGAATCGAGCGAGTTCGACCGCGCCACCCAGGCCAACCGGCAGCCGGGCTCGAGCTTCAAGCCGTTCGTCTATCTGGCGGCGCTTGACAGCGGCTTCACCCCCTCCACCGTCGTGCTGGACGCGCCGGTCGAGATCGACCAGGGGCCGGGCCTGCCGCTGTGGAAGCCGGTCAATTTCGACCATGAATTCCTGGGGCCGCTGCCGCTGAGGGTTTGTCTCGAAAAGTCGCTGGACACGGCGACGGTGCGGGTTGGCCAGGCCATCGGCATGCCCAAGATCGTCGAATACGCCAAGAAATTCGGCATCTCCGACAATCTGCCGCCCTATATCTCCAGCGTCATCGGCGCCGGCGAGACGACCCTGATGCGGATGGTCACCGCCTATGCCGAGCGGGACAATGGCGGCAAGAAGCTGACCCCGACCCTGATCGACCGTATCCAGGACCGCCAGGGCAACACCATCTTCCGCCACGACACCCGCCCGTGCCAGAACTGCAACGGCACCGACTGGTCGAACCAGGCCGTCCCGGAAATCCCCGACGACAAGCCGCAGATCCAGGACCCGCATACCGCCTATCAGATGGTGGAGATGATGCAGGGCGTGGTCCAGCGCGGCACCGCCCGCTCGCTGGCGGCGCTGGGCCATCCGATGGCCGGCAAGACCGGCACCACCAACGACGCCAAGGATCTGTGGTTCATCGGTTTCACCCCCAATCTCGTGGTCGGCACCTATGTCGGGTATGACGAGCCCAAGTCGCTGGGCAAGCATGAGCAGGGCGCGACGGTTGCGGTGCCGATCGTCAAGGAATTCATGACGACATGGCTGGCGGACAAGCCGCCGATCCCGTTCAAGACACCGCCCGGATTGCGCCTGGTCCGGGTCGACGCCTCGTCGGGCGAACCCGCCAGCTCCGGCAGCGGCAACGCCATCTGGGAGGCCTTCCTGCCCGGCACCGAGCCTGGCGTCGATCACCCGCCGCCCCCCGGCGCCGACCTGCTGACCAACGCCGGCTCGCAGAACCTGCCGTCAGCCACGACCGGAACCGGCGGCATTTACTGATCTTACCCGCCCAACTGGAGACGACCGATGTCCGACGTTCAGATCAAGGCCGCGGAAGGCGGCACCTTCAGCGCCTATCTGGCGGAGCCCAAGGGCGCCGGCAAAGCGCCCGGCATGATCGTTATCCAGGAGATATTCGGCATCAACGGCAATATCCGGGCGATTTGCGACGATTATGCGGCCCAGGGCTATGTCGCCATCGCGCCCGACCTGTTCTGGCGGCAGACGCCGGGCGTGCAGCTCGACTCCAATACCAAGGAGGGCTGGGCCGAGGCGATGAAGCTGTATCAGGGCTTCAGCGAGACCAACGGCGTCGAAGACCTGATCGCGACCCTGGCCTGGCTGCGCACGCAGCCCCGGCTCTCCGGAAAGGTGGGCTGTGTCGGCTACTGCCTGGGCGGCAAGCTGGCCTATCTGATGGCGACCCGCTCGGATGTCGACGCCTCGGTCGGCTATTACGGCGTCGCCATCGAGGGCAGCATCGGCGAAGCCGGCGCGATCACCAGGCCGCTGATGCTGCACGCCGCCGAGAAGGACGGCTTCTCCTCGCCCGAGGCGTTGAAGCAGGTAGAGGACGGGCTTGCGCCCATCGTCTATGCCACCGTGCATGTCTATCCGGGCCAGGATCACGCCTTTGCCCGCAAGGGCGGCGAGCATTACGACGCCGGCGCGGCCAAGCTGGCCGACGGGCGCACCGGGCAATTTTTCGCCGACAACCTGAAAGGCTGGGCCATGCAGGTCCAAGCCGTCCGTCTCCATGAGACCGGCGGGCCCGAGGTTCTGGCGGGCGAAGAGGTCGAGCTGCCTGCGCCATGCCCGGGCCCCGTCCGCCTCCGTCAGACCGCCATCGGCGTGAACTTCACCGACACCTACAACCGCACCGGCCTCTACAAGCAGACCTTGCCGATCGTGCTGGGGCACGAGGCGGCCGGCGTGGTCGAGACGATCGGCGAGGGCGTGCCGGGGCTCAAGGTGGGTGACCGCGTCGCCTATGCCGGTGGCCCGATCGGTGCCTATGCAACGGCACGCAATTATCCGGCGGAGCGGCTGGTGCCGCTGCCCGACTGGGTCGACGACCGGACGGCGGCGTCGCTGCTGCTGAAAGGCATGACGGCGGAATATCTGCTGCGCCGGACCTATCCGGTGCAGAAAGGCGACTGGATCGTCATCCATGCCGCCGCCGGCGCCACCGGCGGCATCATGTGCCAATGGGCGAAGTTCCTTGGCGCCCATGTCATCGGCACGGTCGGCAGCGAACGCAAGATCGCCATCGCCGAGGCCAACGGGGCGGAGAAGGTCGCGGTGACCGCCGACGAGAACTGGCCGGCCAAGGTCAGGGACCTGGCCGGCGGTGCAGGCGTGCCGGTGGTCTATGACAGCGTCGGCGCGGACACGTTCGAGGGCTCTCTGCAGTGCCTGAAGCTGCGCGGCCTGATGGTGTCGTTCGGCAATGCGTCAGGCCCGGTGCCGCCGGTCGCGATCTCGAAACTGAACGACCGGGGCTCTCTTTACCTCACCCGGCCCAAGCTGTGGGACTATGTCGCCCAGCGCAAGGAACTGATGGAATCGGCGGCAGCCCTGTTCGATGTCGTCCATCGCGGCGCGGTCAAGGCGACCATCGCCAAGACCTTGCCGCTCGCGCAAGCGGCCGAGGCGCACCGCGCCATCGAAAGCCGGGCGATCACCGGATCGATAATTCTTTTGCCGTAGACGCCGCGTCCGTTCCCCAATAGTGCCAGCAATGGCAGTCTGGGCTGAGATAAAGGTCGTGCTTGGTGCACAGACCGTCGTCGGCTCGCGCCGAGGCATAGCCCGAGCTGAAGGCAGTCAGTCCCCTGAACGCTTCCTCGATAGTGGCGGGGTCGTTGCGAAAGTGTCCACAGGTTTCGCAACGCGCCGGCCGCGGCGTTTCGAAGGCACGCGTCAAAAAAGAAAACCATCCCATTGTAGCGCGTAAACGATTCCTATCGTGTACAGAGTTGGTCCGTGTTTATTGGTTCATCGACTGGAAGAAGTCGGCGTTGTTCTTGGTATGCTTCAGCTTGTCGAGGATGAACTCCACGGCGTCGGCCGTGCCCATCGGATTGAGGATGCGGCGCAGCACCCACATCTTGGACAGCGTGCCACGGTCGACCAGCAACTCTTCCTTGCGGGTGCCCGACTTGGCGATGTCGATGGCCGGGAAGGTGCGCTTGTCCGCCAGCTTGCGGTCGAGCACGATTTCCGAATTGCCGGTGCCCTTGAACTCTTCGAAGATCACCTCGTCCATGCGGCTGCCGGTGTCGATCAGCGCGGTGGCGATGATGGTCAGGCTGCCGCCCTGCTCGATATTGCGCGCCGCGCCGAAGAAGCGCTTCGGCCGCTGCAGCGCGTTGGCGTCGACGCCGCCGGTCAGCACCTTGCCGGAGGACG
>CAZNNJ010000688.1:0-3572 GCA_964574305.1 uncultured Rhodospirillales bacterium
TTTGGCGGGTTAGAACGGTCAAAAGCCTTCGCCTTTTTCTCCGCTTTGGTTATAGAGGCGGGTGGCCGGAGGGATTCGACCGGCCCTCAGAATAAATGTCGGCCACGCACGCAGGCCCCAACGCTTCGGACGGTTCGCTCATGGAAAGCAATAAAATTTACGCCGCGATCCTCGTGGCCGGAATCCTGGCGATGATCTCGATCATCGGGTCCGGAATGCTGGTGAAGCCGGTAGAGCTTGCGAAACCGGCCTATCCGATCGAAGGCGCCGCCGAGGCGTCGGCCGGCCCGGCCGCCAAGCCGGCCGAGACCGAGCCGGTTTCGCCGCTGCTGGCCAAGGCCGATGTCGATCACGGCGCGCAGATCGCCCGCCAGTGCCAAGCCTGCCATAATTTCGCCAAGGGCGGCCCGAACATGGTCGGCCCGAACCTGTATGGCGTTGTCGGCGGCCCGCACGCCCACAAGGGCGACTACACCTATTCCGACGCGATGAAGAACGTGAAGGGCGACTGGGACTATGAGTCGCTCAACAAGTTCATCGAGAAGCCCCAGGGCGCCGTGCCGGGGACCAAGATGGGCTTTGCCGGCCTGAAGAAGGTTCAAGATCGCGCCGACGTCATCGCATGGCTGCGCACGCAGTCCGACAGCCCGGTGCCGCTGCCCGCGGGCAAGTAAGCCCGGGCAAGGATCGTCGCCTCCATTTAACGCGGTCAACTGGCCGATGATCGATCTCGATGCAATGACCGCGCTGGCGGTACGCCTGGTCGAGGCGTCCGCCGCGGAGATCAGGCCGCGCTTCCGCCGGCCAATCGTCACTGAACGCAAGGCCGATATCAGCCCGGTGACCGAAGCCGACCGCGCCGCCGAGCAGGCAATGCGGTCGATCCTCAAGGCTGAGCGGCCCAATGACGGCATCGTCGGCGAGGAATACGGCAATGCCGCCGGAACGTCGGGCCTCACCTGGGTGATCGACCCGATCGACGGCACCAAGGCCTTCATGACCGGCCGTTCGACCTTCGTCACCCTGCTGGCCCTGCTCGACGGCGACAGGCCGGTCCTGGGCGTGATCGACCAGCCGATCACCGGCGACCGCTGGATCGGCGTCGCCGGCCGGCGGACTCTCCATAATGGCCAGCCGGTGACGGCGCGGGCGACGGTAACCGAGGTCGGCGAAGCCATCTTCAGCACCACCGATCACGGCCTGTTTCCCGAAGGCGACATGGAAAGCTACCGGCGTGTCTCGGGCGCCTGCAGCATCCGCACCTATGGCGGCGACGGCTATGCCTATGGGCTGCTGGCCTCGGGCTGGATCGATGTAGTGCTGGAATCGGGGCTTAAGCTGCACGATTTCGCCGCGCTCTCCACCGTGGTCGAGGGGGCGGGCGGGATCATGACCGATTGGGCCGGGGCGCCGCTCACGGCCAAGTCCGACGGGCGCGTCCTGGCGGTCGGCAATGCCGCCTTGCATGCGCAACTCTTGGCGCTCATCTAGGGCGGGCGCAGGATAGGCGCGGCGGCCCTCGTGAGTCGCGCGCCTGCAGGTTAGAATAGGTTTTCGGCGATAAAGGATATGACGCGAGCTAACACGCGCTTCGACCGCGCCCTGCCGTGGGCGGCGTTCCTGCACGACGTGGTGATGGCCGGGCTTGCCTTCATCCTGGCGATGTATCTGCGCGTCGGCTCGGAGGCGTTCGGCGCCTATCGCGGGCCGATGCTCCAGGGCCTGCCGCTCTTCATGGCTTCCGCGGCGGTCGCCTTCCGGCTGCTCGGCCTCTATCGCGGCCTGTGGCGCTATGCGTCTGGCCGCGACCTGATGTCGATCCTGAAGGCGGTGCTGCTGGCGCTGCTGATCTTCCTGCCGGTGATGTTCTTCAAGAACCGGCTGGAGCTGTTCCCGCGGCAGGTGCTGCTGATCCTCCCGCTCGTGCTGATGATCTTCCTGGCCGGGCCGCGCCTGCTCTACCGCATGGCCAAGGACCGCACGGCCGGCGGCGGGGTCGACCGGTCGCGCCGCATCCCGGTGCTGCTGATCGGCGCCGGCGACGGGGCTGAGCTGTTCATCCGCGCCATGACCGGCAATGCCGCCCACCCCTACCGCGTCGTTGGCGTGCTCGATGACCAAAAGCGCAACCTGGCCGGCCGCCAGATCCGCGACACCAAGATCCTGGGTCATGTCGACGATTTGGCCGTGGTGCTCGAGCGGCTGACCAAACAGGACGACCGCCCCCAGCGCCTGATCGTCACCCGCCCCTCGGCTGAGCTTGACGGCGCCGCCATGCGCCGGCTGGTCGAGCAGGCCCAGTCGCTGGGGCTCGCCATCGCCCGCCTGCCGGCGCTGACCGAGTTCCGCGACGCCGTCGCCGACGGGCGGCTGAAACTGCAGCCGGTGGCGGTGACCGATCTCTTGGGCCGGCCGCAGGTCGTCCATGACACGACGGCGCTCCACGCCATGGTGAACGGCCACAGGATCGTCGTCACCGGCGCCGGCGGCACGATCGGCGGCGAGCTGACCCGGCAGCTGGCGGCGCTCGCCCCGGGGCGCCTCGCGCTGGTCGAGCACGGCGAATTCGCCCTCTACACTATCGGCCAGACGCTTGGCAGCGAATATCCCGGCCTCGATTTCGCCACCCATCTGGGCGATATCCGCGATCGCGACCGGATCATGGCGCTTTTCGCTGACGAGAAACCCGACATCGTCTTCCACGCGGCGGCCCTGAAGCACCTGCCTCTGGCCGAGATCAACCCGTCCGAATGCGCCCTGACCAACGCGATCGGCACCCGCAACGTCGCCGACGCCGCCCGCGCAGCCGGGGCCAAGGCGATGGTGATGATCTCGACCGACAAGGCGGTCCATCCGTCCAGCATCATGGGCCTGACCAAGCGGATCGCCGAAACCTATTGCCAGGCGGTCGATGTCGACGGCGACCGGCGCACCCGCTTCGTCACCGTGCGCTTCGGCAATGTGCTGGGTTCGACCGGATCGGTGGTGCCGCTGTTCGAGCGTCAGCTCGCTGCCGGCGGGCCGCTCACCGTTACTCATCCGGATGTCGAGCGCTATTTCATGACCTGCGGCGAGGCGGTGCAGCTGGTGCTGCAGACCGCGGCCCATGCCGTCGCCGGGCTGGGCGAGCGCGGCCGAATCTTCGTGCTGGATATGGGCGAGCCGGTGAAGATCGTCGATCTCGCCCGCCAGATGATCCGCCTGGCGGGGCTCGAACCCGACCGCGATATCCAGATCAAGTTCACCGGCCTGCGCAACGGCGAGAAGCTGACAGAGCGCCTGTCCGACGAGGACGAACCGCTGCAGCCGACGGTGCTCTCCGGCATCCTCACCACCTCGCCCCAGATCGTGGAGCTGCCGGTGGTCAACGCCTTCCTCGACCGCCTGCACGAAGCGGCCAGGGAAGGCCACGGCACGCCGGAGCTGATGGACCTGCTGGACCAAGCCCGCCGCAACGCAATGCCGGAGCCGGTGGCGGTGAGGAAACGCATACGGATTTCGTAGGGTGGATGAGCGAAGAGGCTGGGCAAGAATTCAGGCGTGGCTTTGGATTATGTGATTGAGGGCTTGCC
>CAZNNJ010000689.1:0-3226 GCA_964574305.1 uncultured Rhodospirillales bacterium
GGCAACAGGAAGGGGAGCAGGGCCTCGCTCTCCGTCTTGGTCATGCCGACGATGTCGGCGGTCCAGTTGGCGTTGACGTTGAGAGCCTTGCGGCCGGTGATCGGGTGGACCTCGACCAGCGGGTGGACGGTCGACGGCCAGGTGTTCAGCCGGTCGCCCAGCGTCTCCTGCACCTTGCGGCTATAGCTCGCTAGCCGTTCGATCGAATGCCGTGCCGACAGGTTGTCGACGATCCCCTGCATTGTCGGCGACAGCGCGTCGTAAGCCGCATACATGCTGGCCCAGCACGTGTCGCCGCCGACCTCCGCCCGCTGCACGCATTGCAGGATCGAGCCCTGGGGCGGCACCTCCAGATAGGTGCGGTCGCGGTGCCAGCGGTCGGCCCCGTCGCCCTTGCCCGCCATCTGGTCCAGCACCAGCACCTCGCGGTATTCGCGCGGGGTCGGCTGGATCTCGGAAATGTCGAGCGTGCCGAAATAGCGGCCGACGCGGATATGGGTCTCGTCGTCGAGCGGCTTCTGGTTGCGGAAGAAGACGACCAGGTTGTCGGCATAGGCCTTGTCGATCGCCGCCACCGTTTCCGGCGACAGCGGCTGGCTGAGGTCGACCCCGCCGATTTCGGCGCCGATCGTGGCCGTCAGTTTCTTCACCGTGATCATCGCATTCCCCCTCCCACTGGTTGGTCCAAATTTACCAAGCAAACGGTTGCTTTGGCAACTCAGTCGCATTAGCCTCGGCGGCCCATCCGAACCCCGAGCCGCGCACCCTCCATGCTCGATCCCGTCCTCAGTGAAATCGTCAAGAACGCCTTGCTGATGGTGGCGCAGGAGGCCGGAATCCGCGCGGCGCGCAGCGCCGGCTCGACCTTCGTCAGCCAGTCGGCCGAGGTCGCCTGCGCCCTGTTCGACGCCAAGGGGCGGGTGATCGCCCAGACCGAGTTCGGCCAGATGCATATCTCGGCCTTGCGCTCCATGCTGGGCGCGACCTTGGAGGACCATCCGCCCGAGACCTTGAAGGACGGGGATGTGCTGGTCACCAACGACCCGTTCCGCGGCGGCATCCACCCGACCGATGTCGGGGCGTTTCGCCCGATCTTCCATGAAGGGCGGCCTGCCTTCTATTGCGGCGTGATGATGATCGTGTCGGACCTGGGCGGCCTGTCGGCCGGCGGGCTGCCGGCCAATGCCACCGAGTGTTTCCACGAAGGGCTGATGATCCCGCCGTCCAAGCTCTACGACGCGGGCGCGCTCGATGTCGGCCTGGCGCGCATGATCCGCGCCAACAGCCGCACGCCCGGCAAGCTGGCGGCCGACATCGACGCGCTGGCCGCCGGCGGCAATGTCGCCGCCGTGCGCATGGGCGAACTGGTGGCGAAATACGGCTTCGCCCGCTTGATGGCGATCGTCGAGGAACTGCTGGATTATTCCGAGCGGCTGGTGCGGCTCGGCATCGCGCAGATACCCGATGGCGTCTATCGCGGTTCCTATACGGTGGAGAATGACGGGGTCGATCTGGACCGGAGCTATGAGGTGGTCGCGACCGTGACCATCGACGGATCGGACTTCCGGGTCGATTTCACCGGCACCTCGGCCCAGGCGCGCGGGCCGATCAACTCGTCCTATTCGCAGTCGTTGTCCTGCGTCCTGTTCGTGCTGCGCTGCTTTATCGACCCCGACATTCCGATGAATGAGGGGCTGTACCGCCCGATCCACGAGCATTTCCCACCGGGCTCGCTGGTCAATGTCTCCTATCCCGCCGCCTGCAATCTGCGGTTGGCGGCCGGGCAGGCGATCATCGACGCGCTGTTCCGCGCCTTCGCCCAGATCTATCCCGACAAGACGATGGCCGGATCGGCGACGGTGCATACGGTGAATGTCCATGGTTTCCAGGTCGGCAGCCAGCGCATGTATTCGATGCTGGACATCATCATGGGCGCCTGCGGCGGCCGGCCCGGCGTCGACGGCGTCGACGGCATTCCCTTCATCTTCTTCGCCAGCGGCGGCTACGACCGGAATATCGAGGCCTATGAATGGCAGAATCCGGTGCGCTATCACCGCTATCAGCTGCTGCCGGATTCCGCCGGCCCCGGTCAGTTCCGCGGTGGCAGCGGCATGGTCAAGGAGATCGAATTCCTGACCGATGCGCAATTGACCGTGCGCGCCACCGACCGCACGCGGATCAAGCCGCAGGGCGTGGCTGGCGGCCAGCCCGGCCGCCGGGGCGGCGACTGGATATTGAATGCCGGTCAGCCGGATCAGGCTGAAATACCGGCCAAGGCGACCAATTACAGGGTCAAGGCGGGCGATATATTGACCTACACCGTGCCGGGCGGCGGCGGCTTCGGCGATCCGCTCACTCGCGATCCCGAACATGTTGCCGGCGATGTCCGGGCCGGGCTGGTGTCCGTCGCCGAGGCCGCCCGGTCCTATGGCGTCGTCGTCGATGCGGCCGGCGCGATCGATGAAGCGGCGACCGCAGCACTGCGGAGTGCGGCCCATGGCTGATGTCTATATCGGCGTCGATATCGGCGGCACCTTCACCGACCTTGTGCTGTCCGAGGACGGCAGCGACCGGCTGCACAATGTCAAGACGCTGACCACCCCGGCCAACCCGGTCGAAGGCGTGATGACGGCGGTGCGCGAGGCTTTGGCCGATGTCGGGCGCAGCCCCGCCGACGTGCGCCGGCTGGTCCATGCCACGACCCTGCCGACCAACCTGGTGCTGGAACGCCAGGGCGCCCGCGTCGCCTATGTCACCACCAGGGGCTTCGGCGACATCTTCCAGCTCAGCAAGCAGCGGCCGGTCGGACCCGACCGGTTCAACATCTTCTATCAGCGCTCCCAGCCGCTCGTCGCCCGCGACATGGTGGCCGAGGTTGCCGAGCGGGTGGACTATCGCGGCAGCGTGCTGGCGCCGCTGGATATGGCCGCCGCCGAGGCCGCTTTGGCCGCGCTGGCGCCCAGGAAGCCCGAGGCGATCGCGGTCTGCCTGCTGCACAGCTACGCCAACCCGGCGCACGAGCAGGCGCTGGCCGGGCTGATCGGGCGGCAATTTCCCGGCCTGCATGTCGCCCTGTCGTCGGACGTCTGGCCCGAATATCAGGAATATGAGCGCGCCTCGACGACCGTGCTGGCCGCCTATAACGGGCCGAAGCCGTCCCCCCTAATCCCCCCCACTGGACCGCGCAACAGTTTGCGCGTCGTGCCGGCCAGTATTTCCGGGTCAC
>CAZNNJ010000689.1:3236-3566 GCA_964574305.1 uncultured Rhodospirillales bacterium
GGGCGGGCGCGGCCCGCTCCGGATCATGCAGGCGTCTGGCGGGGTGATGGGGGCCGCGGCGGCCGCGGGCAAGGCGGCCTATGTCATCGAATCCGGCCCGGCGGCGGGTGTCGTCGCGTCGGCCTATCTGGGCGGGGTCTGCGATTTTCCCGACCTGATCTCGTTCGACATGGGCGGCACGACGGCCAAGGCCGGCGTGATCCAGCATGGCAGCCCGCGCATCACCCATGACTTCCGGGTCGGCGGCAAGACCAGTTCCGGCGCCCGCGACGCAGGCGAGCCGATCAAGGTGCCGGTGGTCGACCTGGCGGAGGTCGGGGCAGGGGGGCG
>CAZNNJ010000690.1:0-3563 GCA_964574305.1 uncultured Rhodospirillales bacterium
GGGGGAAAGCGGGGTGCGGGAGGCCAGGGGCGCGGCAGGCCTGGGCCAGAAGGGGATAGCGCGCCGGCCGGGAGGCGGCCTGGACACCGGTTTGCGGCTTGTCGCCGGTCCAGGGCAAGACCTCATGGGCAATGCCGCGCGCCCTCGCCCAGACCCCGACCTGCGCAGCCTCGGCGGCGGAGTCCGGGCGCAGGCCGTGATCGACGGTGAGAGCGACGGCCACGCCGCCGCGTTCGCGCGCCCAGCGGTCGGTCAGCAGCAGGAGAGCGACACTGTCGGGGCCGCCGGAAACGGCGACGGCAATGGCCGAGGAAGATTCGAACGGCGCGAAGGCCTGCATGGCCCGCGCGAAATCGGCGGGATCGATGGCGCGAGAATGAGCGGCGGACGGCATTGCGCTGGCCATGCAGACCTTGGCGCCGTCAGTTGCAGCGGAGCCGGGTCTTCTCCTGCTCGACCTGCCGCTTCATCATCGGGGTTGCGCCCGGGCCGAACTGCTTGTCGAACTGGGCGAAGGTGGCGCAGGCGCTGGGCACCTGGTCGAGCCTGGCCAGCGACCTGCCGAGATCGAGGAGCGTATCCGGCGCCTTGTTGCCCTTCGGATATTTCTTATAGGCATCGGCGAAGGCAACCGCCGCGTTCTGGAAATCGCCGCGCGCGTAATAGCTGTGGCCGATCCAATAGGCGGCGCTGCTGGCCAGGGGATCGCGCGGATATTGCTGGATGAAGGCCTGAAAAGCCTGTTGGGCAGCGCCGAACTGTCCCTGCCCGATCAGCGCGTAAGCCGCCTGATACTGGCCCTGGGGGCTTTGGCTCTGGGTCTGGGCCTCGACCTCGGATGGGTCGGCCGACGGCACCGGGCCGGCCGGGATGGTACCCAGGGTCCGCGGCGGCGCGCCGGGCCCGGGCTGACCCGCGCCGGGATAAAGCGGGGTCGGCGCGCCATAATCGCTCCCGCCACCGGGCGGCTGCGAATAGCCTCGCTGTTCGTAGCTTGGAGGCGGCGGATAATTCTGCGGCGGCGGCGCGTAGCGCGGTCCGGCGGGGGCCGGGGCGGCCTCGCTGACCTGGCCGCCATTGTCCTGCTGGGGCTGAGCGGCGGCGCCGCCCTTGCCTTCCAGGTCGT
The DNA here is from genome assembly GCA_964574305.1 of uncultured Rhodospirillales bacterium. Lineage (GTDB taxonomy): Bacteria > Pseudomonadota > Alphaproteobacteria > BOG-932 > Roseiterribacteraceae > BOG-932. Next base: position 1,127 of record CAZNNJ010000690.1, read on the forward strand.
TCAGCCTGAGATCGGTGTCGCCGCGCAGCTTCTCGAGCTGCTGGTTCAGCACTTCGATCTGATGGCCCTGGGTCTCGACCTGGCCGGTCAGGGTCCGGACCTGGTCCTCAAGCTGCTGAAAGCGCAGCTCACTCTGCGCGGCGGTGTTCTCTTGCGCCGCCGCATGCCCGCACAAGGCCAGCGCACCCAGCAGAAAAACCGCCGGGCCCAGCCTCATGCGGGCGGGGGCCGGGATCACGACCCGGCTTGCGCGACGACGGTCACCGCCCGGCGGTTCTGCGACCACACGGCCTCGCCGGTGCCCAGCACGGCCGGACGTTCGGCCCCGTAGCTGACGGTCTGGATACGGGCGGACTGGACGCCCAGCGCGACCAGATAGGCGCGGGCGGCGTTGGCGCGACGGGCGCCCAGCGCCAGGTTGTATTCGCGCGTGCCGCGCTCGTCGCAATGGCCTTCGAGCGTGACCCGGACTGCCGGATATTTCTTTAGCCAGGCCGCCTGGCGATCGAGGGTCTGGCGGGCCTCCTGGGAGAGCTCGCTGCGGTCCAGCTCGAAGAAAACGCGGTCACCAACAGTCTGCTTCAGTTCCTCCTCGGATCCCGGAATCACCGAGCCGCCCATCGTGCTGCTGTCGGTCATGCCGGCATCGGTCTGGGGACCGGTCTGGGACTTGGAGCTGCACCCCGCAACCAGCAGGGTCACGTCGAGGGCGCTGACAATCTTCATATTCATGTTCACGGATCAAACTCCTCAAATTGCATTTGGCGGCGAATCAATTTGCGACGCGAAATCAAGGCGACTCGGCTCTAAATGGCGTGGAAACACGGCAAGAATAGGGCGGAGCACCTCTGATTCAACCTTCCAGCCTGTGATTAGGTTTCCCAAGCCTCATCTCACTGCGTCAGCGATGGCGACCATGCAGGATCGGATGCATCGGTCGGCGTCGCAATCTCATGCTCGTTCTGACCGGTGATGCGGATCGAATAGATTCGGGTGCGGCTCTGGGTCTGGCCGATCCATTGCTGCTTGAAATACATCAGCACGCTGCCGTTGGGCGCCCAGGTCGGCCCTTCGACATGCGCCCCCTGGGCGATGATGCGCTCGCCGCTGCCGTCGGGCCGCATGACGCCGATATAGAACTGCCCGCCTTCGCGCTTGGTGAAGGCGATCAGGTCGCCGCGCGGCGACCACACCGGGTTGTCGTAGCTGCCCTGGCCAAAGGAGATACGGCGCGCACCACCGCCGCCGGCATCCATGACATAGATTTGCGGCTGGCCCCCACGGTCGGATTCGAAGGCGATCTTGGCGCCGTCCGGCGAATAGGACGGCGCAGTGGAGATGCCGCCGGAATTGGTCAGCTGCTGGGTCGCCCGCGTGCGGGTATCCATGACATAGATGTTGGTGTCGGCGCCGATCGCCTGACTGAAGATCACGTGGTTGCCGTCGGGCGCGAAACGCGGCGCGAAGCTCATGCCCGGAAAGTCGCCCAGCGGCTCCTGTCGGCCGGTCTCGATATTGCGGACGAACACGCGCGGCTTGGCGCCCATGAAGGCCATATAGGTGATCTCAGGCGCGTTGGGAGAGAAGCGCGGGGTCAGGATCAGGCTGGACGGCTGGTCGCCCAGGATGCGGTTGTTGGCGCCGTCCTGGTCCATGATCGCCAGCCGCTTGACCCGGCGGTCGAGCGGCCCGCTTTCGGCGATATAGACGACCTGGGTGTTGAAATAGCCGTCCTCGCCGGTCAGCTGCTTATAGATCACATCGGCGATCATATGGGCGATCTGGCGATAGCTCTGCGCCTGGGCCGGAAAGCGATAGGACACGCCGGCGAGCTGGGTCTGCTCGAAGACATCCCACAGCCGGAAATCGGCGCGCAGCCGGCCGTCCTGCTCGACCGCGACCACGCCGGTGACCAGCGCCTGGGCGTTCAGAACCTTCCAGTCGGCAAAGCGCGGCTGATCGGCCGCGGCCTGCGCCGCCTGGATGAAGGACGCCGGGTCGAGCGGCCGGAAGGCACCCGAATTGCGCAGATCGCTGGAGATGACATCGGAAATCGTCGCCCCGACCGACGGATCGGCCCCAGCCTGCGCCTGGAGTTCGGTGACGGCGATCGGCAGCGGGTTGATGTTCGGCGAATTAACCGAAACCGTGACATGCGCATGCGCCACCGGCGCCACCGCTCCGAGAAGGGCAATGACCATCAGGCACAGGCAATAGAACCGGTTCGAAGGTCTCATTGTCCAAGCATCTCCTTGGGATCGAAATGGATCGTCATGGTCTGCCACTCCTGGTATTTTTCCGGCGGCAGCTCGAGTGGCGAACATTGAGGATTGCGCAGGGCCCGCATAGCCGCCATCGCCCCCGCGCGGAAGACCGGGTCGGCCGACCTACGCCCCCGTACCCCAACACCTCGGCGCCCCCCCCCAGGCCCGGGCAG
>CAZNNJ010000691.1:0-3561 GCA_964574305.1 uncultured Rhodospirillales bacterium
TCCTGAATTCTGGATCAAGCCCGGCACCCACCCGGTCTCGGTCACCGGCATCGTCAACAACGCGGTCGAGCTGCGCCTCCAATGGGACCCGGCCTGCATTCAAGCCGTCGCCTGACGGATTGCCCAGCGTAGATCAAAGGAAGCTCAATGTCGGGACGCGAAGCTCAGTCACTGTTCGGCGGTTTTTTCCAACTCGGCTATGTAACGCGGGACATGGACGCCGCCCTCGCGGCTTTCCGCGAGCGCTTCGGGCCTACCGAGTTCGCCATCAACGCGCCGTCGGCGCGCGCCGATGGCACACCATCGCCAACACGCCGGATCGCGCTCGCCTATATCGACGACGTGATGATCGAGATCATCGAACCCGATACGACCCGGCCGACGATCTACGACGATGCGCGCCCCGCAACGCCTGGACAGATCGCGCTGCATCACCTCGGCTATCTCGTCGACGACCATCAGGGCACGCGGGAGCGCTTGGTCCGCCTCGGTTACGATATTCCGCTCGCCGGGTCGTTCGGCGAAGCGCTCGATTACAGCTATGCCGACACGCGACGCGACCTCGGGCATTTTTCCGAATTCATCCGCTTGGGCGAACTGGGCCGGCAGATGTTCGCGGCGATTCCGCGCAATCTTTCGCGCGGCTAAAGCCGGCCTTGCCGACTCCGCCGGCAAGAGACCCGGCGTCGCCCAGCACCGTCTCAGCCACGACGGCAGCGATCGCCGCCGCAAGCGGGCCGAGGATTTCCTGCCGGTCCGGCCTGCCACAGACGGCTCCGAACGGTCGCTAATATCACGATCATGTTTGTCGCGCGCCAACCGCGGATGACCTTGGACGCACTGCCGCATCGTATCTAGCATACCGCGTGACACTGAAGGGCGGAGCACGGGCAGCCCCGGCAATTCCCGCCCCATCGACGGTCCCAGCGCGGGGTCAGGGTCGCCCCCTCTCGCGGCGCATGACTTGCAGCTGAAACGAGGAGAGGACAATGCCGATCACCAAGTGGGACGACTATGTCGAGCTGGTACGCCCTTGGGGCAGCCTGGTCGAGCGGGCATGGGATCCGTCGAGCGAGCGGACGCAGGCCGAGTTGAACCGCCAGTTCCTCATGAATCTGTCGCTAGGCTATTTGATGATGTTCGCCGGCGATCCGGAGCGGCCCGACTTCGTTCCCTATCTCAACAGCGCCTACCTGCTCCAGCCCAACCCCGACGACACGTATTACTACGCTGTGCTCAACAGCGCTGGAACATACCGTATCTCGGGCGACCGCGGGAGCGTGCATCTGCTGACGCTCAGCGTGGGTTGGCGCATGATCGGCATGTCGGAGACACGGGGCGGCCGGCTGGGGGAGTATAACCTCGGCGACATGACCCCGCTCGACGGCACGGTCGACGTGCTGCTCAGCCGCGAGAAACCTCAGGATTACGACGGCGACTGGTGCTATCTCGACCCAAGGTCGGAGTATATCATCGTCCGCCAGCGCTCCTACCGCTGGGGCGAGGAACGCGACGCGCGCCTCGCGATCCAGCGGCTCGACCCGATCCCACGCCGCGAGCGCATGCCCGTCGCGGAAATCGACCGGCGCATGCGCGAGGCGATCGGCTATGCCGAGCGCTTCGCCCGCCAATGGCTCGACTTCCACGCCGAACTCAAGGCCAGCCACCCGGTCAATGAATTCCACTTCCAGCCGTTCGCGCAGTTCGCCGCGATCTCGGCGCAGGTCTATTGGGAGGCGATCTTCGAGCTCGGACCCGATGAAGCGCTTATCCTCGAGACCGACGTGCCGCAGAAGGTGCGCTACTGGAACGTCCAGACCAACGATCAGATCTGGAATGCGGTAGATTACATCGCCCGCCAGTCGAGCCTGAACGGTGTGCAGGCAAGGCTCGATCCGGACGGTAAATTCCGCGCCGTCGTGACGATGGACGTGGATCCCGGCGTCCCAAACTGGATCGATACCGGTGGGCACGAGACCGGCACGCTGATCGGCCGCTGGTACGAGGCGGACGCGCACCCGCTCCCCACGCTCAAACGCGTACCGCTTGGCGAGGTCCGCAAGCACATCCACCCCGACACGCCACACATGGCGCCCGATGCGCGGCGCGAGAGCCTGATGCACCGAGAGCGCGGCGCGCAAATGCGCCGCCGCTGGTAGGCGGCCATTGGGCCGCAGGTCGGCCGCCGCAGCGACGCGTGACATCCGGACCAGGTCGATCTCATGTTGCTTGAAACAGCGGATTACGACCCGCCGCCGACAGGTCCATCGGGCCGCGGCGGCCAACAGACTAGAAGCGGCCGACCATGGCCGCGTCGATCTCCGTCGCGCGGCGCGCCACCTGCTCGCGCAACTCGGGATGGGTAAACAACCAGAAGCGATCGGTGCCGAGCGCGTCGGCCACCTGGCGCGCGACGACCGAGGGGTCGAGCCCGGCACGCACCGCCGCCTCCAAATCGCGGTCGCGCTCGCCGATCGCCACACCCCTGGGCGCGCGGGCGGGGTTGGCCTCGATGATCGCCGTGCGCACATGTGCCGGCAGCAGCACCGAGACGTTGACCGGCGTGTCCTTTAACTCGTCGCGCAACGTCTCGCAAAGCGCAACGACCGCCGCCTTGCTGGCGGAATATGCGCCGATGCCGCCCTGCATCAGCATCGCGGAGAGCGATGCGGTGACGATGACATGCGCCGGCCCGCCTGTACGCAGAAGCCGCGGGACGCCCAGGTTCAGCGAGTGGTACACGCCCTGGAGATTGACGCCCATGATCCAGTTCCACGCCTCGGGAGAAACTTCGGTTATCGGCAGGCGGGCGCCGAACACCCCGGCGTTGCTGACGAGCACTGCGAGCGGGCCGAAAGCGGCCTCGGCCTCGTCGAGGGCCGCCTGCCATTGCTCGCGGTCGCGGACGTCGAGAACAGCGGTTCGCGCACCGGCCACCGAGGCGCCCGCTTCCGCCAGCGCTGTGCGGTCGACGTCCGCCAGCACGACGCGCATCTCGCGACTTGCGAGTTCTCGGGCAACGGCCAAACCGATGCCGCTTGCGCCGCCGGTAATGAATGCCAGCTTCCCGCGAAACGCGCCCCGCTCAGCGGCCGCGGCGGCATGCCCCCCGTAGCCGTTCATGCCAACGATCCCGCAGGGTATGCGCGGGGCGCTTCGCAGGGGGTCATGAGGTCCTCGCCACAATTGGCGGCGGCAACACCGGAGAGCGCCGCCGGGAGCGAGAAAATGACACCGCCGACGCCGCACTGTCACCGGACGAACGCAAAGAACGAACGATGAGTCCGACCTCATCACGGACGTGATGGGTAATGCAGCCCGGGTCCCCCAACCCATATGTGCTGGTTGGAGTGCCATTCCCCCGGTCGCGTTCCCAGCCGGGAGAGACCGCCCTAAGGTGGACACAGGCGATCGGAGGGTATCCGGGATGGTGTTCGAGGGCGACCTCTATCAGATCGGTATCGTTGTGCGCGACCTCGAACGGGGCCTTGCCTCCTATCTCCGGGTGCCTGGCCGCGCCCCCTTCGGGCTCCGCGACCAACTCGTCAAGCGTGCAGCCGA
>CAZNNJ010000692.1:0-3560 GCA_964574305.1 uncultured Rhodospirillales bacterium
CGCCCGTATCCCTTGTGGCCCGCCTTGCGGGAACTCCGCCCCGAAGCCCCGGCCACCCTCGGCGATACCCGTCTGGCCCCCACCGGACAGTACGGTGCCGGTGGCGCGCCCGTGGTCGGAAACGGTTTGCGAGGTCCGGCCGGACAGCGTCGTGAACACCGCCCGTCCCCCACCGGTGATAATCTCCGACCCGCCGCTCAGCACCTTGGTATTGCTGAGCAGGCCGCCCGAGGAGGCAAGCAAGGTCGTGTTGATGTTGACCGTCAGCCCGCTGAGGACGGTTCCCTTGCCGATGTCAACCTCGCCGGAGATGATCTTCGTGCCGCTGATCGTCCCGCCGTTGTTGCAAAGGAATCTGCCGCCATTCACGACAGTGCCCAGCGCCGTGGCGCCGGAAGAAACGGTCAGGGTGAAACCGGCGACACCGAGACCGCTGACGGTGACGCCGGAGGCGACACCCTCGAATAGCGCGTCGAGGCTTCCAGCCGCCACGCCGCTGATGATGCCGCCGCCATAGACGATCTCACCCCAGGTGACCGTAGTGTCGATCGCGGTCGCGCCGGAGGAGACGAACAGGCTGACCCCAAATCCGATCTGGAGCCCGCTGACGGTGACGCCCGAGGCGACGGCTTCCTTTCCGCCGCTGAACACCTCCAAATACTGGATTTCACCACCGCCATAGACCAGCAGGCCGCCATTCTTCACGACGACCCGCGAGAGGTTCATTCCCGAGGAAAGGAACAATTCCTGCCCGCTGCTCACGACGGTCGTCATAGCAATCCTCCCTGGCGCCCAGTCTCGACGATGGCGCCGCTGCCACTTCCTTTGATTATATTATGGATGCGCCGAAGCGGGATTGAAAAAAGAATCGGCGGAGGCTGCGTATCTTGGGGACTACAGCCGGCGTTTCTTGCGCAATCCGGGCGCGTTTTCGGCGATCGTTACCTGAATTTAACACCACCGGCCGCAGGCTGGCCCCGGACATAAAAGACCCCCGGAACCCGCGGCAACCGTGCCGCGCGCGCCGGGGGCAAGACAGGGAGGGACGGGTGCAGGAAAACCGCCTCCCATAGTTGGGTGTACGACAGGCGAACTCTCTCAAATCCGTCTGTCGCTGAATTCTACGCGGGTAGCGTGTGTGTGGATCAGTCGGGACGCATGTTATTTTGTAACGCGCCTGGGCGGCGCCTTGGCCGGGCAATGTTCCCGGCCGGAAATATCCTTCTATCCGCCGATCAGTTCCCGCCACTCCGCCTCGGTGAGGATGGCGATGTCGAGCTCGCGGGCGGCTTTCAGCTTCGATCCCGCGTCGGCGCCGGCCACGACATAGTCGGTCTTCTTGGAGACCGAGCCCGCGACCTTGGCGCCGAGCGATTCGGCCTTCGCCTTGGCCTCTTGGCGGGTCATCGTCTCCAGGCTCCCGGTGAAGACGACGGTCTTGCCGGCGACGGGGGAGTCGGTCTCCTGCTTCTCCAGCGGCTGCGGGTCGACGCCGGCATCCTTCAGGTCAGCGACCACCTGCCGGTTGTGCGCCTCGGCGAAGAAATCGACGACCGCTTCGGCCACCACCTCGCCGATGCCGTCGATCGACAACAGCTCGGCCCAGGAAGCGGATTCACGGTCGGCCGCCTTTTCCATCTCCTCGACGAAATGGTCCAGCGTGCCGTAGGTGCGGGCCAGCAGCCGGCCGGTCGTCTCGCCGACATGACGGATGCCCAGCGCGAAAATGAAGCGGTCGAGCCCGACAGTGCGGCGCGCATCGATCGCGCCGAACAGGTTCGCGACGTCCTTGAACTCGGGGGCGCCCTTCTTGGCGGCCTTGGCCGGCTTCTCGCCTTCGCCTTTCAGTGCCTGGCGTGCGGCGGATTGCTGCTCGCGCCGCTGTAGTACCAGCCGCTTGACCTCCTCCTCATGCTCCTCGAGGCGGAAGATATCGGCCGGCGATTTCACCAGCCCGCCTTCGTGGAACAGCTTGATATTCTCGTCGCCCATACCCTCGATGTCGAAGGCGTTGCGTGAGACGAAATGGCGGAGCCGCTCGGTCACCTGTGCGGCGCAGATCAGGCCGCCGGTACAGCGACGCACCGCCTCGCCCTCCTCGCGCACGGCATTGCTGCCGCAGATCGGGCACATTTCGGGGAAGACATACTCCACCGAATCCTTGGGCCGTTTCTCCAGCACGACGCTGACCACCTGCGGGATCACGTCGCCGGCGCGCTGGATCACCACCGTGTCGCCGATGCGGATGTCCTTGCGGCGGATCTCGTCCTCGTTGTGCAAGGTGGCGTTGGAGACGACCACGCCACCCACCGTGACGGGGGTCAGCCGCGCCACCGGGGTCATCGCGCCGGTGCGGCCGACCTGGATGTCGATCTTCTCCAGCACCGTGCGCGCCTGCTCCGCCGGGAATTTATGGGCGATGGCCCAGCGCGGCGCGCGGCTGACGAAGCCCAGCCGCTCCTGCAGATCCAGCCGGTCGACTTTGTAGACTACCCCGTCGATGTCGAAGGGCAGGTCGGGCCGGGCGTTCTGGATCTGGTTGTAATACTCCATGAGGCCGGCCGCGTCGGGCTCGCACGCGGTCGGCTGGTTCAGCGGCAGGCCCCAGTCCGCGAATCGCTTGCGTATTTCGCTCTGGGTGCCCCCCAAGGGTGCGGAATGCTGGCCCCAGGCGTAGGCGAAGAAACGCACCGGCCGCTCGGCGGTAATGCGGGAATCGAGCTGGCGCAGGCTGCCGGCGGCGGCGTTGCGCGGATTGGCGAAGACCGGCTGGCCGGCGGCCTCGCGCTTTGCGTTCATCGCGGCGAAGGCCGCCTTCTCCATATAGACCTCGCCGCGAATCTCGACGATGTCGGGCCAGCCGTCGCCTTTCAGCGTGTTCGGAATGTCGCCGACCTGCCGCGCATTGGCGGTCACGTCCTCGCCCTCCTCGCCGTCGCCGCGCGTCGCCGCCAGCTTCAGCTCGCCCTTCTCATAGGTCAGCGCGCAGGACAGGCCGTCGATCTTGGGCTCGGCGACGAACTTGATGTCGGTGTCGGCAGCCAGGCCCAGGAAGCGGCGGATGCGGTCGACGAAGTCGGTCACATCCTCGGCCGAGAAGGCATTGCCCAGCGACAGCATCGGCACCGCGTGCCGCACCTTGCGGAAGCCTGCCGACGGCGCAGCGCCGACGGTCTTGGTCGGGCTCTCGTCGCTTTCCAGCTCGGGGAAACGCTCGACGATCGCTTCGACCTGGAGGCGCAGCGCGTCGTATTCCGCGTCGCTGATGATCGGCGCGTCGTTCTGGTAATAGGCGGCGTCGGCCTCCCGCATTTTGGCGGCCAGCGCGGCGATCTCAGCCTCGGCATCTGCCAGGCTCAGTCCGGCGACGGCGGCCGCCGCATCCTCTCGCGATGTCATAACAGGCTCCCCGTGGGCACGTTTCCTGGGGCAGGGCGGTCGATCAGCTTGGCTGCGGCGGCGCGGGCCTCGGCGGTGACCTCGGCGCCGGACAGCATGCGGGCGATCCCCTCGCCACGCCCGGTTCGGGCCCGGGTCGCGACCTCGGGCGACATTTCCCC
>CAZNNJ010000693.1:0-3550 GCA_964574305.1 uncultured Rhodospirillales bacterium
TCGAGAAGGACGGCATCGCGTCGTCGGAGATCGAGATCGTCGCCAAGGGCAAGCGCGACCTGCTGGTCCCGACCGCCGACGGCGTGAAGGAGCCGCAGAACCGCCGCGTCCAGATCGTTTACGACAACGGCGCTTCGTCGTAAGGCGCGGCCCTCGTTCAACGAAACGGCGCTTCCTTGGCGGGAAGCGCCGTTTTCATGAAAAGAGAGGTGCTGTCACCTGGGCAAACGAATCACGCCCGGTCGTCGACCGGGACCGTGACCAGGAAACAGGCGCCGGGGCGATTGTCGCCGGCCTCGATGCTGCCCGACAGCTGCGACAGCAGGCTGCCGATCAGGATCATCCCAAGATTGCCGCCGCCGGCGACCGAGAAGCCTTCCGGCAGCCCGGCCCCGTCATCCTTGACCGTGATCGCGATCTCGCCGTCCTTGAGCTCGACGCCGACGCTGACCCGGCCGCCGCTGCCCTCGGCGGGATAGGCGTATTTGAAGGCATTGGTCACCAGCTCGTTGACGATGAGGGCCAGCGGAATCGCCCGGTCGGTGGCGACCGGGAAGCTAGGCGAGTTGACCTCGAGCGAGCAGCGCGCGGCGGTGCCTTGAAGGTCGGCGCAGAGTTCCGACAGGAAGGCGCCGAAATCGATCTTCTTGATATCCTGGTCGCGGTACAGCCGCTCATGGATATGGGCAATGGTCGATATCCGGGTCGTCGCATCCTCCAGCTGGCGGCGGGCCGCCGCATCCGGAATGCGCCGCGCCTGCAGCCGCAGCAGGCTCGAGACCAGCTGCAGGCTGTTCTTCACCCGATGGTTGACCTCATGCAGCAGCATCTGCTGCTGCTCCAGCGCCGCGCTCGCCTCGGTGATGTCGCGCGCCGTGCCGATGAACAGCTTTGCCTTGCGGCCGGGCCCATCGCTATCGAAAAAGGCGCGCCCGCGCACCAGCAGCCATCGCACCTCGCCGTCCGGCGCGATGACACGGAACCGGGTTTCGCACAGCCCGTCGGCGGAGGTCAGCGCCGCCGCCAGGTCGTGGCGCGCCTCGGTCTGGTCGTCGGGATGCAGCGCGGCGATGAAGGCGGCATAGTCGAGCGGCCTGTCGACCGACAGGCCGAGCATCTGCTTCAGCGCCGCCGATGCCTCGACGGCGCGTGTCTGCGGGTCGACCTTCCATATCCCGATTCCCGCGGATTCGACGGCCAGCTTCAACAGCTCGGTCGTCAGGAAGGCGTCGTTTTTCAGAAACTCATCGCTCGGCATAGGGGTTCTATAGCCAAATTGCCGCCATGGGTCGATTGCGGTCCAGGCCGTCAGTATAGTTGCTCCCCGAGTTTTCTGCATCCGGGCAGCCTGTCCGGCTTGGCGTTTTCGGGGGGGTTTGGTATTGGACTGCCCCAACCTCGCGGAACAGAATAGGCCCATGCCGCTACCGCCCTTGCTCCGAATCCTGGCTGTTGTCGTCGCGATGACCGCCGGGCTTGCACTCGACGCGCGCACCGCCGCCGCCCATGCCGTCATTATCGACTCGGTTCCCGCCGTCGATGCGGCCGTCGCCGGCGATTCCGACGTGACCCTGCATTTCAACAGCAGGATCGACCATCAGCGCTCGCGCCTCACCTTGATCGCGCCGGACGGCAGCGCCAGCTTGTTGACGATCGTGTCCGACAGCGCGCCCGATGTCGTCGCCGCCAAGTTGAACGGTCTCGCCACCGGCCAATATCGTCTGCGCTGGCAGGTCCTGGCGATCGACGGACATCTGACGCGAGGGGATATCCGGTTCAGTGTTAAAGCCCCCTAACCCCCACAGAGACGAGCCGCGGCCGATCGGCGATCTGACCGCCGCGGTTGTCGACTGGTGCCGCCGCCATGCCTGGCTGGTGCTGCTCATGGCGGCGCTGGCCGGCTCGGCTTTCGGCTGGGTCGCGATCAACCGGCTCAGTATCGATACCGACACCGACCGGCTGCTGTCCGAGCAGCTGGTCTGGCGGCAGCGCGAGATCGCGTTCGACAAGGAATTTCCGCAGAACTCGGATCTGATCGCGGTCGTCGTCAACGCGTCGACGCCTGAGCAGGCCGAGAGCGCAACGGCCCGGCTGACGGCGAAGCTCAAGACCTCTCCGCTCTTCACCAGCGTCAGCCGTCCTGACGGCGGCCCCTTCTTCGATAAGAACGGGCTGATGCTGCTGCCGGTGGCGGACGTGCAGAATCTCGCCGATTCGATGATCAAGGCGCAGCCCTTCATCGGCAGGCTCGCCGCCGATCCCAGCCTGCGCGGCCTGTCCGACACGCTGTCCCTGGCGCTGGAGGGGGTGAAACGGGGCGATGCCGACCGGGCATCGCTGGCCACGGCGCTGACCGGAATGGGCGATGCGGTGGCTGAGAATCTCGATCCGGCCAAGCCGCTCAGGCCGATGTCCTGGCAATCGATGCTGACGGGACGCAAGCCGTCCGCAACCGATCTGCAGCGCTTCATCCAGGTCAAGCCGGTGCTGGATTTCGGTTCGCTGACCCCCGGCAAGCAGGCGACGGATTTCATCCGCCAGACCGCGGTCGAGATCGGGCTGACGCCGGCCAACGGCGTCGTGATCAAGTTGACCGGCGACGTGCCGCTGAATGACGAGCAGTTCGCGACGGTGAGCCAGGGGCTCGGCCTCTCGATGACGGTCGCGGTGGTGCTGGTCTCGGCCTTGCTCTATGGCGCGCTGCGGTCGATCCGCATGGCGCTGGCCATCATGTTCACGCTCGTCATCGGCCTCCTGGGAACGGCGGCCTTCGCCGCCCTGGCGGTGCATACGCTGAACCTGATCTCGGTTGCCTTCGCCATCCTGTTCGTCGGCATCGCGGTCGATTTCGGCATCCAGTTCTCGGTCCGATACCGGTCCCAGCGCAATATCGAGCCCGATTTCGACAAGGCGCTGCTCGGCACCGCGCGGCTGGTCGGGCCGGCCCTGGTGCTGGCCGCGGTGGCGGCCGGATCGGGCTTTTTCTCCTTTCTGCCCACGGCCTATCGCGGCGTGTCCGAGCTCGGCATCATTGCCGGCGTCGGCATGCTGATCGCGGTGTTCTTCAACCTCACCCTGCTGCCGGCGTTGATGACCCTGATGAGGCTGCGCCCGGAGCCGCGTCCCGTGGGATTTCGCGTGCTGGCCGGGCTCGACGCGTTCCTGCTGCGCCGCCGGAGGACCGTCCTGGCCGTCGCCGGCGTGCTCACGGTCGGCGCGATCGCGCTGCTGCCGCGGCTCGATTTCGACTTCAACCCTCTGAACCTGATGGATCCGCATACCGAGGCGGTGTCGGTGATGATGGGATTGATGAAGAACCAGGATACGACGCCGAACACGATCGACGTGCTGAAACCGTCACTGGAGGAGGCGAACAAGGCCGCCGACGCGCTGGGCAAGCTGCCCGAAGTTTCCCGCGCCGTGACCCTCTGCTGCCACATCCCGTAGTACCAGCCTCAGAAGCTGGCCATCCTTGTCGGTTTCAATACGTTGGTTGGCCCGACCGTGGCTCCTCCCCTTCCGGTCCCGGCCGAACCGCCCCGCCTTCCGG
>CAZNNJ010000694.1:0-3538 GCA_964574305.1 uncultured Rhodospirillales bacterium
TGAGCGCCGCCTATGGCGGGTTGAAGGCGCTGTTCAAGCTGGCGGTGGACGGCTCCGGCATCGCCGATTACCCGCCGATCCTGCGGCCCGCGGCGGCGCTGCAGAGCAGCCTGTTCGATCTTTATGCCGACCTGTCGGGTCTCAGGCTGGCGGCGGTCCTCCTGACCATCCTGCTGACCCTGGCGGCCATCGTCACCGCCTGCCGGCTGGGCAAGGCGCTGGGCGGCACACCCGGCGAGATCGTGGCCGGGTTGATGGCGGCCAGCCTGCCGATCTTCGTCGAGATGTCGACCGAAACCCGTCCCTATGCCTCGGCCTGGGCCTTCGCGTTGATCGCGCTGGCCCTCGCCGGCAGCGGCAAGCCGGGCGCGCGCGCCGGCGTCACCGGGGTTTTCCTTGGGCTGGCCGTTGGCTCGCATATCGACATGATCCGGGTCGTGCCGATCGCATTGCTGCTGCAATGGCGGCGGGCCGAAACCGCCCGCCCGCCCTGGGCCGAATTCGGCCGGACGGTGGGCATCGCCGCGGCTGCCTTCATCGTGGCCGCTCCCTGGTACTTGCTCCACCTCCTCGACAATATCCGCCAGATCCTTACGGTCCGCCTGCTGGTCGCCGCCGATCATGGGTCTCAGCTCTTCCAGACCTATATCGCCCTGCCCCTCGCCGCCGCGCTGATCGGTCTGTTCCTAAACTCCCTGCTGCGGAACCGGCCGGCGCTCGGCTGCCTCGTCTGGCTGTGCGTCAATGCCGCCCTGGCGCTGCGCCCGTCGGAGCACGGCCTGCAGCATGACGGGGCGGTGCTGGTGATGATCGTGGCGCTCGCGCCGCTCGGCGTCGCCGTGCTGTTCGACCGGCTGGTGCTGCTCAGGCCTTTCCTGATCGGCGCCGCCTTTGTCGCGATCATTGCCGTCCCGTCCGTCAAGCAGGGCGTCATGACCGCCTTCATCCACGGCCGGTCGCTCGAACCCGACCGGTCCGTCGCCTGGATCGAGGCCAATATCGCGCCCGGCACAGCCGTCTATGTCGATTCCGGCCAGTTCCGCACCCTGCTGCCGACCGCCAAGGCGGCCGACCGGCTGGGGGCCGATGTCGCCTCACCCTATGCCTGGAAGGAGAAATATCGCCACGACATGGCGCGGTTCGGGCTGGACGACGCCGAGCCGCTGCGGGTGATGTCGGCCGACCGCATGGCCGCCGACCTCGGCAATCGGCGGCGCTTCTATATCCTGGGCGCCCCTGGACAGCCCGAGCGGCCGCGCTTCGACATATGGTCGGTTTCCTATGGCTCGTTCTTCGATCTGCCGCCGAAGGCGGCGATCCTGCGGCTCTGCGACGAGGGCGGCGTCTATCTCCATTCCGGCAACGCGATCCCCGACCTGCCGGCGCCCGCCATCTCCTGGCTCAGGCGCGACGGCAATTCGACTTTCGTCTATCGTGTCGCCGCCGGAGGCTGCGGGCGCTGACCGATTGCCTTATATTGCGCGCGGTGCGGCAATCGGGGCCCCGGACGATGGAAGATGGTTTTTCGGCGAACGCGCGCGCCTGCGCCGGTCTTATCGCGCTCGTCGCCTGGATGGGGCTGGTGGTTCAGTTCGGCGCGTCGACGGCGACGCTGGGCTCGCCCGGAGCCGCCGCCTGGCATCTGGCGCTGTTCTTCACGATCCTGACGAATATTGGGCTGGCAGTGACCTTCACCGGCGTCGCGCTCGGCAGGCCGGCCTTCGGCGCGCCTGCCCTGCTGGCCGGCATGACCCTGTCGATCCTGCTGGTCGGGGTGGTTTACAGCCTGCTGCTGGCCGGCACGGCGGTTCTGACCGGCGGCGACAGATACGCCAATGTGGTGATGCACTACGCGATGCCGATCCTGGCGCCGCTGTTCTGGCTGGCATATGCGCCGAAAGGGGCGCTGCGCGCCCGCGATCCGCTGATCTGGGCCGCCTATCCGCTCGCCTATCTGGCCTATGCGCTCACCCGCGCGGGTGTGGACGGGAAATACCCGTATCCGTTCCTCGACGTCGGCAAGATCGGCTGGGCCGCGACGATAGGCAACGCCGCGGGGATTTCGGCCGGCTTCCTGATTGCCGGCTATCTGATCGTCTGGCTGGACCGCCGCCTGGCCAAAGCGGCCCCGGCCGGCCTCACGCCCCTGGAACCGGCGCCGCCCGGCATGTGACCGGGCGGCGCCGCCCGGTCATTCGGCCGCGGCGAGTTTCGCCCCGTCCCCTTTCGGGCGCGTCACCAGGCGATACAGAGGCTCGAACGCCGCCATCATGATCATCGTCAGGATCGCGCCTTCGGGTACCTGAATGATCAGCATATTGACGGTGTATTTATCCATCGCGACGAACATCTGCATGTTGGGGATGACCACCCACACGCCGAGCCACGCGCCGAACCAGATCGCATTTGCGAAGCCGCGCCGCGGATAAACGCGCAGGAACAGGTAGCAGAAGGTGCTGAGCTGGAAGAGATAGGTCAGCAGCAAGAACCACATCAGCTTCATGGAGTCCTCCTGCGGACGATGCGGGAAATCGTGCGCGGGATACTCGGTGAACAGTTTCGGCGCCAGCAGCTGATGGAACGGCAGGTCGAGCACGAAGACGAGCCCCGCGCCGCCGAGACCGAGGGGCACGAACCATCCCCAGCTGGTCTTGGGCTGGGTCCAGCTCTCATCCTTGGGCTGATAGATCGCCTGGAAGATCGCCATCAGGATCACGGTCGAGACGATGCCCTGGACCATCTGCATGATGACGACATCGAAGCCCATACCAGGCGTGCCGACGAAGAACTGCCCGTTCGGCATCACGGTGAAAAGTCCGCACCACGCGCCGAACCACAACGCGTTCGCCATGCTCCGCTGCGGATAGCACCTCAGATACAGGAAGCAGAAAACCGGGAACTGGACCAGGAAGGTCAGCGCCAGGAACGGCATCAGCCCCTTCATGTCCTCGGCCGGGCGGATCGGGATGCCCTCATACATCCCGGCGGCGATCGTGCCGTGCCACAGCACGGCGAGTACGAAGATCACCACGGTCCCGACCAGCGACGCGATCAGGAAACGCGGCCATTGAATT
This sequence comes from uncultured Rhodospirillales bacterium, assembly GCA_964574305.1. Classification (GTDB taxonomy): domain Bacteria; phylum Pseudomonadota; class Alphaproteobacteria; order BOG-932; family Roseiterribacteraceae; genus BOG-932. The sequence goes on from CAZNNJ010000694.1 coordinate 3,075, forward strand.
GCGATGTTCACGACATCCTCCCCTGGACTTTCATTCCGTGAAGTATAGGGGCGGCATCGAGTCGGCTCCTAGAGTTTTAGCAAACAGCCGATAAGCATATGATTTAATGGGAATATTTTCCGGCCAGAGGAAGGTTCCCTGGTGGAAACCTCCTCCGGGCGGCATTACGACCTAGTCCCGGTCCGGCGCGCCGAGCGGGAAGAACGGGCGGTACGGGCGGGCCTCGTCGACCGCGCGGGCGAAGGATGGGCGACCCAGCAGCCGCTTGCGATAGGCGATCAGCGTCGTGAAGCGCTCCGGGATGGCGTGGGTCCAGTCGGCATAGAACAGCGACGGGCCGGCTGCGCAGTCGGCCAGGGTGAAATCGTCACCCACCGCCCATTCATGGCCGGCCATCTCCTTGTCCAGCCAGGCATAGATCGTCTCCAGCATCTTCTTCGCATCGGCCACGCCGTAAGGGTCAC
>CAZNNJ010000695.1:0-3536 GCA_964574305.1 uncultured Rhodospirillales bacterium
CCGGCCAGCCCCCATCCGGTGTTCGAGACGATAGAGCAGCAGCTCTCCACCATCACCGAGGAGGAGCTCAGACGGCGCGCCGTCGCCGCCGAGAACGACCTCTATGATTCCGGCTTCACCTTCACCGTCTATTCGGAGAAGAACGCCATCGACCGGGTTCTGCCCTTCGACATGATCCCGCGCGTGCTGTCGGCCGCCGAATGGAGCGTGCTCGAGACCGGGGTCAAGCAGCGGGTCAAGACGATCAACCTGTTCCTGGCCGACGTCTACGGCCCACAGAAGGCGCTGAGGGACGGCATCGTCCCTGCCCATCTGGTGCTGGGCAACCCTAACTACCGCAAGGAGATGGAGGGGGTGAAGGTCGCCAACGACGTCTATGTCGCGATCTGCGGCATCGATCTGGTGCGCGACCAGAACGGCCAGTTCATGGTGCTGGAGGACAACGCGCGCACCCCGTCCGGCGTGTCCTACGTGCTGGAAAACCGCCGCATGATGCATCGCGCCTGGCCGGAGCTGTTCCACGGGCTGGGCGTACAGTCGGTCGACGGCTACGGCGCGCGGCTGCGCCAGGCCCTGGCCGAGAACTCGCCCGGGTCGGCGCCCGATCCGCATATCGTGCTGCTGACCCCCGGCACCTATAACTCGGCCTATTTCGAGCATGTCTTCCTGGCCCGCGAGATGGGTATCACGCTCGCCGAGGGGCGCGACCTGGCGGTGGTCGACAGCCGGGTCTATCTGCGCACCATCGCCGGCCTGCGCCGGGTCGACACGATCTATCGCCGCATCGACGATGATTTCCTCGACCCGCTGGTCTTCCGCGAGGACAGCATGCTGGGCGTGCCCGGCATCATGGATGCCTATGTGAAAGGCAATGTGCAGCTCGCCAACGGCGTCGGCACCGGCGTCGCCGACGACAAGGCGGTCTATGCCTATATGCCCCGGCTGATCCGCTATTACCTGGGCGAGGACCCGATCATTCCCAATGTCGAAACCCATCTCTGCAACGAGGCCGAGGGGCTGGCTTATACGCTGGCCAATCTGGAGAGGCTGGTGGTGAAGCCGGTCGGTGCCTCGGGCGGCTACGGCGTGATGATCGGCCCGCGCGCCAGCAAGGCGGAGATCGAGGAGACGCGGGCTCAGCTGATCGAGGACCCCGGTAATTTCATCAGCCAGCCGGTGATCGGCCTGTCGGTCTGCCCCACGGTTTGCGACGACGGGATCGAGCCGCGCCATATCGACCTGCGCCCCTTCGCCGTGACCGGCAAGGATACCTGGGTGCTGCCCGGCGGGCTTACCCGCGTGGCGCTGCGCAAGGGCTCGCTGGTGGTGAATTCGAGCCAGGGCGGCGGGTCCAAGGATACCTGGGTGCTGTACTCGCAGGGAGGCCGCTGATGCTGCTCTCCCGTCACGCCGAAGCCGCCTTCTGGATGGCCCGCTATGTCGAGCGCGCCGAGAATCTCGCCCGCCTGCTCGACGTGCAGCAGGTCTTCGCCGCCGATTCGCGCGACAGCAGCAGCTGGCGCTCGATCCTGATGCTGAATTCCGATGCGACCCGGTTCCTTGAGACGCATGAGGGGGCCGACCGCGAATCGGTGACCCAGTTCTATGTGCTGGACCAGGACAATCCGACCTCGATCATCTCGGCCATCCATATGGCGCGGGAGAATGCGCGGGCATTGCGTCCGCTGATCTCGACCGAGATGTGGACCCAGCTCAATGTCTTCCACCGCAAGATCCATGCGCTGACCCCAGCCGACCTCAGCGAGGCGCGCCTGTCGCGCACCTATGCGATGATCAAGGAGGGCTGCCAGGCCCATACCGGCATCACCGAGGGCACCTTCTTCCGCGACGAGGCCTGGTATTTCTATTCGATCGGCCGCTGGCTGGAGCGGGCGGACCAGACGACGCGGCTGCTCGACATCAAGTATCACCAGCTGCTGCCGCTCGGCGCCGATGTCGGCTCAGGCTTCGATATCGGCCAGTGGAATTCGGTGCTGCGCTCTGCCGCCGGCTATTACGCCTATCGGCGGGTTCATTTCCGCGCCATCAGCCCCGGGACGATCGCCGGCTTCCTGCTGCAGAACCGCGCCTTCCCCCGCTCGGTGGCGCTGTGCGTCAGCGACATGGGCCGGGTGCTGAACGAGCTGCGCTCGCGCTACAACCTGCGCGGCGGCGGGGCGGCGCTGGAGCGGATCGACGAGCTGCAGGCCGAGCTCAACGGCCGCTCGATCGAGACCATCCTGATTGCCGGGCTGCATGAGTTCCTGGACCTGTTCCAGACCATCCTCGGCCATCTCGGCAACGATATCGCCCGCGAATTCTTCCACCACGAAGAGGCCGTGGCGCAGGCGCAGACCCAGAGTCAATAACCAAGGGGGCAGTAGCGGCTATTGCTTCGCCGGCGGCGGCTCGATCGTCTCCAGCTTGCTGAACTTGGCGATCACCTGCGGCCGCAGCACCATCTCCTCGTCGCTGCTGATGACGGCGCCGATCAGATTGGCGCTGAAGACGACCTCGTCGCCGATCGCGAGATTGCTGACCAGCTTGCCGATCGGCGAGGTTTGCTGGAACAACGTGAAATAGCTCGCGTCGGAGGCCGGATTGTCCCAGGTCGCGACGGTGACGCCGGGCGAGATCTCGATCTCGACCGACTGGGTGCCGAGCGGGTTCTTCTTGGTATCCTTGAAGACGCCGACCCAGTCCTGGGCGTTGTGCGACAGGCCCATGAAATTATGGACCGCATTCTGCATCGCCATGCGCGCGTTCCTGCGGCCGTCGACGCTGCGGGCGCCGAGATATTGGCGCCGCGCGTCCGTGACGATGCGGATATAGTCCGCCTCGCGCGGCGGCAAGGGGGCCCTGGCCGAACCGATGACCGCATCGGACGCGGGCTGGGCTGGCGGTTTCTTGGTCTGTGCGGTTGCTGCCGGGGCGAGGAGAAGAAGGGCGATCAGCAGCGATTTCCGCATTGGGACAGCCTGTCAGGTCGGGGCGGCGACTCCGGTCATGCGCCGCCGGAAAACCAGACCTAGCACCATCAGCCCGGTTCCGAACAGGGCGATAGTTCCGGGCTCCGGCGTCGCGACCACGGTGCCGCCGCTGGTCTGGTAGGTGGGCATCGGGTCGTTGAAGCCGACATAGTTCATCTGGCCCCCGCCCGTCTCGTTGTTGACGATCAGGGCCCCGTCGATATGGCCGCTGTTGAAGCTGACCGTCGCCAGCGGCGCCAGCAGCGCGCCCTCGAAGGCCAGGTTCTGCAGGCTCAGCGTCTGGGCGTTGCCGAAGTTGAACAGCACCTGGTTGTTGGCGAGCGAGCCCAGGTTGAACGAGCCGCCATTGAAATTCAGGTTGTCGCCGTTGACGTTGATGATCAGCCCGGTCGGGACCACGCCGTTGGCGTTGGTGATGTTGATGCCGGTGATCGTCGCGCCGTTGGCGATGTTGAGGTCGATGACGTTCAGCCCGTTCTTCGACAGGGTGATGTTGATCGTGCCGCCGGTCGAGCTGACATTGGTCGCGCCCGACAGCGCGGTCAG
>CAZNNJ010000696.1:0-3528 GCA_964574305.1 uncultured Rhodospirillales bacterium
CGAGCGGCATGGCGAGCGATCCGTGCGCGGCGGGGGCCGGATCGGCCGGGGCGGGCAGCGTCGAGAGATAGGCAGCGACCGCAGTGAGGTCCGCCTCGGTCAGGTGGCTGGCGACGATCTGCATGCAGTCCGGCGCGATCGCCGTCCGCGTGCCGTAGCGCCAGCCACCGAGTTGCGCGGTGATATAGTTGGGGCGTAGCCCCAGGAGCCCTGGGATCGCCGGCTGCTGGCCGGTGAAGTTGGGTCCGTGGCAGTTGGCGCAGGCCGGGATGTCGCGTTTCGGGTCGCCATGCGTGACCAGAGACTGGCCCAGCGCCAGCACCTCTTTGCTCGCGGTGTTCGGTTCTTGCGGCGGCAGCGGCGGGCGCTGGCTGGCGAAATAGTCGGCGATGGTGTGCAGATAGCCGTCCGGCATGAACTGGAGCAGATAGTTCATCGGCGGATAGCGCCGCCGGCCGTCGCGGAAGGCGACGAGCTGGTTGAACAGATAGCCCGAGGGTTTGCCGGCCAGGCGCGGGAAATAGTCGTTGCTGGTGCCCTGGCCGCTATCGCCGTGGCAGGGCGCGCGCCAGGACGCGGGCCGCGATGGTGTCGGGGGGCGTGGTTTGGTCCTGACCGCGCGCGGTCACCCAAGGGAGCAGGCATGCGATGCAAAATGCCGCGAGCCGTAAACCGCCTGCCACGCCATTCTCCTGTCAGCCGATTGCCGGAGGCTATTTAACGCCGAACAAAGTGGAGCGTGAGTGATCTTTTCGAGAATACCGTAAATTATGCACGGAATCTACAAAATTCAGGAATTTGAGACGGTTAGGGTGCACCTCGTCGAGCTGGAATCAAATTCCGGTCGGTACGTTCAAGACAGTGCGGGTCCTTGAAAGCCGCCCGCCGATGGCCGATCTTTGAGCCATGCTCGACGCCCCTCAGGCCGACTTGGTCGGTACGCCGAATCTGCCCTTCGACAATAGCTATTCGCGGCTGCCGGACCGATTCTTCGCCCGGCTGGCGCCGACACCGGTCAAGGAGCCGACGCTGATCAAGGTGAATGCGCCGCTTGCCGTTCACCTCGGCCTCGATCCCGATTGGCTGGTTACGCCTGACGGCGTTCGGATGCTGGCCGGCAACCTCGTGCCCGAGGGGGCTGCGCCGCTGGCGATGGCCTATGCCGGGCACCAGTTCGGCAACTGGGTGCCGCAGCTCGGCGACGGGCGAGCCATCCTGCTGGGCGAGGTGATCGATGCCGGCGGCATCCGCCGCGACATCCAGCTCAAGGGGGCAGGGCGCACGCCCTTCTCGCGCGGCGGCGACGGGCGGGCGGTGCTGGGGCCGGTGTTGCGCGAATATATCGTCAGCGAGGCAATGGCTGCGCTGGGCGTTCCTACTACGAGGGCGCTGGCCGCCGTCACGACCGGCGAGCATGTCTGGCGCGAGACACCGGAGCAGGGGGCGGTGCTGACCCGCGTGGCCCGCAGCCATGTCCGTATCGGCACGTTCGAGTTCTTCGCCAATCGCGGCGACGCCGAGGGCGTGCGTGCGCTCGCCGACTATGTGATCGCACGGCATTACCCCCAGCTGGCGGACGCCGACCGGCCCTATCTGGCGCTGCTCGACACCGTCATCGGCCGGGTCGCCGCGCTGGTCGCGCGGTGGCTGCAGATCGGCTTCATCCATGGGGTGATGAACACCGACAATATGTCGATCGCCGGCGAGACCATCGATTACGGCCCCTGTGCCTTCATGGACAAATATCATCCGGCGACGGTCTACAGCTCGATCGACACGCATGGCCGTTACGCCTATGCCAACCAGCCGCGCATCGCCCATTGGAACCTGTCGCGCCTGGCCGGCGCGCTGCTGCCGCTGTTGGGCGACGACCGGGAAAGATCGGTTGCGATGGCGCAGGAGGTGCTGGACACCTTCCCGGCGCGCTTCGGTGACACCTATGTCGCCGGCTTCCGCGGCAAGTTGGGCTTGGCCGAGGTACGGGCGGAGGATGCCGACCTGCTGCAGGACCTGCTCGACCGCATGGCCGAGAACGAGGCCGACATGACGCTGACCTTCCGGAGATTGAGCGACGCGGCCGATGGCGGGGCCGAGGCCGACGCCAAGGTGGGCGAGTTGTTCAACCGGCCGGCGGCTTTTACCGAATGGGTGGTCAAATGGCGGCAGCGCCTGGCGGCGGAAAATGCAAGCCCGGCGGAGCGCGCGGCGGCGATGAAATCGGTCAACCCGGCCTTCATCCCGCGCAACCACCGCATCCAGCAGGCGATCGATGCGGCGCAGAGCGGCGATTTCACGCACTTCGAGCAACTCAACGCAGTCCTGTCAAAGCCTTACGACGACCAGCCGGAATATGCCGATTATATGAAACCGCCTAAGCCGGAAGAGGTGGTCCACAGGACATTCTGTGGCACCTAGTAAATGTCGGCGGCTCCTGCCATATTGCCAAATTGACAGCGTTGCCCGTTCGGGGCAAAACGGGTCAACACCAATTCAAAGGGGAATCGCATGAGCTGGACCACTCCTCGCGTCGTCGAGATCAGCGTCGGCATGGAAATCAACTGCTACGCCTGCGCGGACATCTAAGTTTCAAATTTGACTGAACACCGCAGACCGGCAAGGCCGGCTGCGGGTTTCGGCGTTTCCGGCAAGTTGTTGGTGAAGCGTGCTGCATGTGCTGGTGCTCGGGGCGGCGGCCGGTGGCGGCTTCCCTCAATGGAATTGCAATGACGACGCCAATCGGCGCGCCCGCGCCGACGATCCCGCGGTAAGACCCCGAACCCAGTCCTCGATCGCCGTCAGCGCCGACGGCAGACGCTGGGTCATCCTCAACGCCTCCCCCGACCTGCGCCAGCAGATCAACTACAACAATGCCCTGCATCCGGCCGCCGGCGACCCGCAGCGCGCCAGCCCGATCGCCGCGGTGGTGGTGACCAACGCCGATGTCGATCACGTCACCGGCCTGCTCAATCTGCGCGAAAGCCAGCCCTTTGCGCTCTACGGCCATCCGCGGGTGCTGGGCGTACTCGCACAGAACAGCATCTTCAACGTGCTGAATCCGGCCTATGTCGACCGCCGCCCGTTGCCGCTGGAAACGCCGCTCAGGCTGACCGACAAGGCCGGCGCGCCGCTCGGGATGAATATCACCGCTTTCGTCGTCCCAGGTAAGATCGCGCTGTGGCTGGAGGACCTGAATGCGCCGGGCTTCGGCTCGCAGGCCGGCGACACGATCGGGCTCAGGATCGCCGGTGACGACGGGGACGATCCTGTCTTCTACATTCCCGGCTGCGCATCGATGCCGCAGGACTTGAAAGAGCGGATCAGGGGCGCGGCGCTGGTCTTTTTCGACGGCACGCTGTGGCGCGACGATGAGATGATCGCCGCCGGCGTCGGGGTTAAAACCGGGCAGCGGATGGGCCATATGAGCGTTTCGGGGCCCGACGGCGTGATCGCCGCCTTCGATGGGCCCGGCCTGCGGCCCAAGGTGCTGGTTCACAGCAAACAAACCAAACAGATGCTGATCCAAACATG
>CAZNNJ010000697.1:0-3523 GCA_964574305.1 uncultured Rhodospirillales bacterium
GCTGGTTCAGCACGGAATTGACCTTGGTGTTGACCTCGGTCAGCGCCTTGTCCGAATCATAGTTGAGGACCAGGTTGATCGTGATCGTGCTGGTGCCGCTCGAGCTCTGCGATGTCATGTAGTCGATGCCCACGGTCTGGGCGATCGCGTTCTCCAGGGGCGTGGTGATGAAGCCGGCGACCACGTCGGGGTCGGCGCCGTAATAGGTCGTCTTGACCGTGATGACGGCATTCTCGGTCTTGGGAAACTGCCGGACCGACAGCGATTCACCGGCGCGCAGACCGACGACCAGCATCATCAGGCTGATGACGGTGGCGAGAACCGGCCGACGAATGAAGATATCAGTCAGATGCATGGCCGGCCTCCGTTAACGGTCCAACGGCGTGGGATGGGCGTCGAACTTGGGCAGGTTCTTGTTGTCCACCACCACCGATGCGCCATTGCGCAGCTTTATCTGGCCGGCGACCACCACCATGTCGCCGTTCTTGATCCCATCCAATATCGCCACCTGGTCGCCGCGGGTGGCGCCGGTCTTCACGAAGACCTGCCGCGCCGCCAGCTTCGGATGCCCCTGCTCGTCCTTGCCCTGGTCGTCGATCAGATAGACCGTGTTGCCGAACGAGTTATAGGTGATCGCCGTCGATGGCACGGTCACGAGCTTCTCCGGCGCGCCGACATCGATATCGACCGTAGCATACATGCCGGGCAGCAGCGCGCGGTCGGGGTTCTGCAGGGTGGCGCGGATCTGCACGTTGCGGGTGCCGGCATCGATCTTGGGATTGATCGCGGTGATTTCCCCTGGAAAGTCGCGGCCCGGAAATGTGTCGACCTTGGCCCGCACCTTCTCTCCGACCTTGAGCTGCGAGACCGACTGCTGCGGCAGGTAGAAATCGACGAAGATCGGGTCGAGCGACTGGATCGTCACCATGGTCGTCCCGGCGGCGAGATACTGGCCGAGATCGACCTGGCGGATGCCCAGCCTGCCGTCGAAGGGCGCGCGGATATTCTTGTAATCGACGATCGCCTGCTGCTGGACGACCAGGGCCTGGGCATTCTTCAGATTTTGCTCGTCGGAATCGACCTGCTGCTGGGAGACGCCCTGGACCTTGAGCTGCTTCAGGTCGCGGTCGAGCGTGATCTGGGCCAGCGCCGCCATCGCTTTCAGGGATTGCAGCTTGCCGACATCGTCCGCCGATTGCAGCTCGACCAGCAATGTGCCGGCCTTCACGTCCGCGCCGGATTCGAAGTGCAGCGCCGACACCGTGCCCGCGACCTGCGAACTGAGATCGGCGCCGTTGACCGCGCGGAGCGAGCCGACGCCCTCGAGCTGCGGCTGCCAGTCCTGCAGGCTGGCCGGCATGGTCGAGACCGATTGCGGCGGGATGCCCATCGACGAGAGATACCGGTCGCGCATGTGGTGGCCGAAGGAGATGAAGCCGATCACGCCGCCGAAAACCAGCGCCACCGCGACCAGCATGATGCTCATACGTCTTGCCAACATGGCCCTGTTCCTTACTGATTCGCGGCCTTGGCCGTTTCATCGGCCGAGGTTTTCTCCGGCTTCCCGGTTTCGAACACGCCCGCCCCCGCGTTCCACCAGCCGCCGCCCAGCGCCTGGAACAAGGCCGCGGTATCGGCATAGCGCGCGGCCTGGGCCTGGGCCCGGGTGACGGCGGCCTGCTGCGCCAGCTGCTCGGCGGTCAGCAGCGCGGTATAGGGGATCGCCCCCAGCTGATATTGCTGCCTGCTCAGCGCAAGGCTCTTATTGGCGGCGATCTCGGCCGCCGTCGCGGCGGCCAGCGAATCCGCGTCGGCCTGCAGCGCTCGGATCGCGTTGGCGACATCCTGGAAGGCGCCGATCACGGTCGAGCGGTATTGCGCCGCCGCCTGGTCGAACGCGGCCACCGCCGCCCGCTCCTTATGCAGCAGGGTGGCGCCGTCGAAGACCTTCTGCGCCAGGCTGCCGCCGATGCTCCAGATGCCGACGCCGGGATTGAGCAGCCCGCCGGCCGGCGAGCCGACATTGCCGAAGCTGCCGGTGATGCTGATCTGCGGGAACTCGTTGGCCAGCGCCACGCCGACCTCGGCGCTTGCCTGATGCAGCTGCGCATCGGCGGCGCGGATGTCGGGGCGCTGCTCGACCAGCTTGGACGGCAGGCTGACCGGCAGATCCTGCGGCAGGGTGAGCGCGGTGAGGTCGAAGGTCGCGCCGATATCCTCGCTGGGCAGGCGCCCGGCAAGCGCCGCGAGCTGGTTGCGGGTCTGGTCGAGCTGCTTCTGCAAGGGCGGCAGGCTGGTCCGGGCCTGGGCCAGGGTCGCTTCCTGCGCCAGCACCGCGCCCCCGGCGACACCGCCCAGCGACAGCTGCTGCCGCAGAACCTTCAGCTCGTCGGCCTCGATATCGATGATCTGCTGGGTCGCCGCGATCTGTGCCCTCAGCGACGCCTCCTGCACCGCCGCGGTAACGACGTTGGAAGTCAGGGTGATATAGGCGGCGGCGAGCTCATAGCGCTCATAATCCTCGTTGGCCTCGGCCGACTCGACCTGGCGGCGAATGCCGCCGAAGACGTCGAGCGGGTAAGAAACGTTGAGCTCGGCGGTCCCGACGCTGAACAGCGACGTGCCGAAATTGGGCGAGCCGAACTGGGCGCCCGAAACCTTCTCACGTGTGGCGCCGACATTGCCGGTGATCGTCGGGAAGAAGGAGCCGCGGGCCGCGGCGGCGTTCTCCTGCGCCTGGACCAGGGCCGCCTTGGCGGCATCCAGGGTCGGGCTGTTCTCGATTGCTTTGGCAATGAGCGCGCTCAGCGCCTCGGAGCGGTAGAGCGACCACCATTGGCCGGGAATGTCGAGATCGGAAACGAAGCGCTGGGCCTCGCCGCCATGGATGACCGCGGCGCTGGTCTCAGGCTTCAGCGTCTCGACGGTATAGCCGCCCGCCCTTGGCGCCTCGGGCGACTTGAAGTCCGGCCCGACGGCGCAGCCGGCCAGCCCCACGGCAATGCCCAAGGCGGTCGCGCACGGCAAAGCGGCCCGCGTAACACGGCGTTCGAGACTGACAGATTGGGAAAGCATTGATTTTAGAGGCCGTTGAAACTTGACCGTACTGTACGGTACACTTACTATGAACTTCGCGAGGACGTCAACCTCACTTTAACACGATTAGATCAAGCAGTGAACGAAAAGAGAGCAAGATACGCGCGGGGAACGCGTCGGGAAGCGATCCTGGGGATCGCCCAGGAGGTATTTTCGGCCGAGGGCTATGCCGCGGCGTCGATGTCCCATATTGCGTCGCGGCTGGGCGGTTCCAAGGGCACGCTTTACAACTATTTCAAAAGCAAGGAAGAGCTGTTCGCCGCTCACGTGCAGCATCAGTGCGACTGCAAGGTCGGCGAGGCCTTCGCCCCGCCGCTGGAGGGCGACAACCCGGTCGAAGTCCTGGCCGGCCTGGCGGAGCGGGTGCTGACCGCCATCGTCACGGTCGAGGCTGCGACCTTCTATTCGCTGATCGTTTCGGGGGCGC
>CAZNNJ010000698.1:0-3505 GCA_964574305.1 uncultured Rhodospirillales bacterium
CCCAAGGCGGCGCAATGTTCCTGGCTGATCCGGCGGGGCCACATGCCGGTCAGGAAAGTGACGATGGCGGCGGGCCGGCCCGCGAGACGGCGCAGAGTCTCCCCCTCGCGCGTGCGCACCGGGGTCGGGCAGGTGAAGCCTTTCTCCGCGATATGCTCCATCAGCCAGAGGAAATAAGGCAGGTCCTCCTCATGCACCCGCTTTTCGTAGAGGGTCAGGATGAAGGGCGAGAAATCGGTGACGATCAGGAAGTTGGAGTTCTCCACCCCCTCGGCGATGCCCTTGCAGGACAGCAGGTGGCCCAGATCGTACGCGGCCATGAAGTCGCGCAGCTCGTCGTCGGAGACTTCGGTGTAGACCGCCATGTCAGCCGAACTCAGCGGCCGAGCGTGCGCTGGCGCAGCAGATGGTCGGCCAGTACGATCGCCATCATCGCCTCGCCAACCGGCACCGCGCGGATGCCGACGCAGGGGTCGTGCCGGCCCTTGGTGGCGATCTCCCGGTCGTGGCCGGCCGTGTCGACGGTCTGGCGCGGGGTGAGGATCGAGCTGGTCGGCTTGACCGCGAAGCGGACGACGACATCCTGGCCGGTGGATATGCCGCCCTGGACGCCGCCGGCATGGTTGCTGGCGAAGGTCACCTTGCCGCCTTTCATCCGCATCTCGTCGGCATTCTCCTCGCCCGACAGCAAGGCTGCGGCGAAGCCGTCGCCGATCTCCACGCCCTTGACCGCGTTGATCCCCATCATCGCCGCCGCCAGGTCGGCATCCAGCTTGCCATAGATCGGCTCGCCAAGTCCGGCCGGCACGCCCGACGCGCGGACCTCGATGATGGCGCCGACCGAGGAACCGGCCTTGCGGGTGCGGTCGAGCAGGTCGGTCCACTCCGCGACGATGCCGGGATCGGGACAGAAGAACGGGTTGTTGTCGATCTCCGCATCGTTCCAGCGTGTCCGGTCGAGCTTGACCGGGCCGATCTGGACCAGCGCGCCGGTGATGCGGACGCCGTCGCCCAACACCTTGCGCGCCACTGCGCCGGCGGCGACCCGGCTCGCGGTCTCACGCGCGGAGGAGCGGCCGCCGCCGCGATAATCGCGGATGCCGTATTTCGCCATATAGGCATAATCGGCGTGGCCCGGCCGGAACGTGTCCTTGATGTCGCCATAGTCCTTGGACCGCTGGTCGACATTCTCGATCATCAGGCTGATCGGCGTGCCGGTGGTTTTACCTTCGAACACGCCGGACAGGATTTTCACCGCATCGGGCTCGCGCCGCTGGGTGACGAAGCGCGAGCCGCCGGGCGCGCGCTTGTCGAGATAAGGCTGGATGTCGGACTCGGACAGCGGCAGCAGCGGCGGGCAGCCGTCGACGACGCAGCCGATGGCCGGCCCGTGGCTCTCCCCCCAGCTCGTGAAGCGGAAGATCGCGCCGAAACTGTTGCCGGCCACGGGTTTAGGATTCTGCGTCGGGCGCGACGCCGCGGTCGACCAAGCCCTGCAGCAGCGCGGCGGCGCCGGCGGCGGCCTCGACCGCGACCATGCCGACATTGTTGTAGCCGCCGTCGACATACTGGATCTGGCCGGTCACGCCGCTGCCCAGGTCCGACAGCAGGAACAGTGCGGCGTTGCCGACATCCTGGATCGTCACGTTGCGGCCCAGCGGCGCGTTGAGCTCGTTCCAGCGCAGGATGACGCGGAAATCGCCGATGCCACTGCCGGCGAGCGTCTTGATCGGCCCGGCCGAGATGGCGTTGACGCGGATATTGTCGCGGCCGAGGTCGGCCGCCAGATAGCGGACCGACGCCTCGAGCGCGGCTTTGGCGACGCCCATCACGTTATAGTGCGGCACCACCTTGTCGGCGCCGAGATAGCTCAAGGTCAGCATGCTGCCGCCATTTCTCATCAGCGGCGCGGCGCGCTGCGCCACGGCGGGGAAGGAATAGGCGGAAATGTCGAGAGCAAGATGGAAGCCGGCGCGCGTGGTCTTGGTGTAGCCGCCCTTCAGGTCTTCCTTGTCGGCAAAGCCGATGGCGTGGACGACGAAGTCGAGCCCACCCCATTCCTCGGCGATCTTGGCGAACAGCGCATCCAGGCTGGCGTCGTCCGACACGTCGCAAGGTTCGACGAACTCCGATCCGACCGACGATGCCAGCGGGCGGACCCGCTTGCCCAAGGCGTCGCCCTGATAGGAAAAGGCCAGTTCGGCGCCGTGGGCAGCCGCGACCGAGGCGATGCCCCAGGCCAGCGACCGGTCGTTGGCGACCCCCATGATCAGGCCGCGCTTGCCTGCCATCAACGGGGCTACGCCCGCGCCTAATGTGCTGCGTGAGATTTCATTCATTCTTTGGCTTTTAGATCATTTCACCGGAATAGCGTCGTCGAACCTACATCAAACGTCCCGCACCTTCCAAGCTGCAAGGCCCGGGCATTGCGCAGGTCAGCCGACGATCTGCCAACTGCCGTCGGATTGGCGGCAGGCGGTGCCCCTGACGGCCGGATCCTTGTCGCCGATCGCCTGGGTGAATTCCCGGCAATAGGTGCTGTTCTCCTGCTGGAAGGTGCGGGTGGGCGACACCCGGACCGCGGCGCCGCTTGACGGATTGGTCCAGTTTGCACTCTGGCCGGTGATGGTGCTCTCCATCGCCTTGTTGAAATGCACGGTCATGAAGGCCTGGTCGGCATCGTCGAATGACTTGGTGGCCGCGACGGTCGGGATCACCGGTACATTATGTCCCGGGCCGCCCGAGCCGGAATTGCCGCCGCAGCCCGCCAACAGGGCAGTTGCGACGAACGGCGCGACAAACCGTAGCTTCATGCTATTGACCCTTCTCAAGGCGACTCGTTGATCCGGGGGTTTCCTACACCAGATTTCGGTGGCAACGAAGTTTCGTTGCACGTCTTGGGACAAGGTCTTTTTCGAATGGATGAACTGCGCACCCGCGACCCGATCGAGGTCTTCCGCGAATGGCTGGCCGAGGCCGAGGCGGCCGAGCCCAACGATCCGACGGCGATGGCGGTCGCGACGGTCGATGCCGCCGGCAACCCGTCCGTCCGGATGCTGCTGCTCAAAGGTCTGGATCAGCGCGGTTTCGCCTTCTACACCAACTTCGAAAGCCGCAAGGGACGGGAACTGCTAGCCCAGCCGCGTGCCGCGCTGTGCTTCCACTGGAAGTCGCTGCGCCGGCAGGTGCGGGTCGAAGGGCCGGTCGAGATCGTGTCGGACGCGGAGGCCGACGCCTATTTCCGCAGCCGCGCGCGGGTCAGCCAGATCGGCGCCGTGGCATCCGACCAGTCCCGCCCACTCGACAGCCGCGCGACCCTGTTCCATGTTTCCCATCAGCATTGTTCCCTCACCTTTGGCCTTCGTTTGCGAGTACAGCGAGATCGTCGTCGGCTGGGCCTTCAGTCGGAGACCATGAACCGTCTTTCTTGGGTGGCCAGGAATCCGGCGCCATCGAGCCTTCCGACAAGCGCATGAACGGCACGTCACCGAAGCGGTCGCTGATG
>CAZNNJ010000699.1:0-3489 GCA_964574305.1 uncultured Rhodospirillales bacterium
GGGGGGGGGGGGGGGGGGCCCGGCGGGTTTGGGGTGAAAATAGGGGGAAATTTGGTCTGGGGGGGGAAGGGGAAAAGGATGCAAGGCCGGGGGGGAAATCGCCGCGGGGGCGGCGACGCGCTGTGCAATGCCGTTCACCGTGAGCGCGGCATAGGGCGCGCCCGCCGCCATGCCGACCACCAGGGCGTTTTGCCCGTCGCGCTTGGCGAAGACGATGCTGTCGGGCTGGGCCGCGTCGTACTTCACCCAGGACGACCAGGTGAAGGCGCTGTTCGCCACCACCGCCAGCGACGGCGAGGCGGGGAGCGCGATCGGGTTCGCCCCGTCCAGATGGATGGCGCGGCCGATCATCCCCGTGTCGATCGAGTGGACCGGAACCGCGGCATTGTTGTTGTTCGCGGTCTGGTCGTGCGGCGCGGCGTCCTTCTCGCCGAAATGATAGACCAGCGTGGTATCGGCGTCGTAGGTCCCCTTGGGGTCGGCGCCGACCGGGGCGTTGGCGTTGCCCCAATAGAGATAGATGTCGGTGGTCTGGCCGGCCGGCACCGCCGGAACCTGGACCCAGATCAGCGCGACGCCGAGCAGCCCGTCATATGTGTCGAGATGGAACTTCAGCGGCGTCTTGTCGTCGCCGGCGACGAAGCGGATATCGCTTCCGTCCTCCTTGGCGTCGGTGAACTTGAAGTTGCCGTCATGCAGGCGGATCAGCAGCGGGACGCCGGCCGCCGTCTCGGGCAGGTTGCCGCCCTTCGATCCGGCATCGACGGTGATCTTCTTGCGGAACGACCAGTTGCCGTCCCACCACGCCTGGGCGCTGTTCGATACGGTCAGCAGGGCGAGAACGCCCAGGCAGAGCAGTATTTTACGTGTGTGGTGTTTCATCGTCAGAAACCCTCTGAAACCCGGAAATGGAAGCGAGGCCGGCCGGTGCTGCTGACCGCGCCGTCGAGCAGCGGAAAGGCAATGTCCAGGGCGGCGTTGAGATCGTCGAACGCGACCAGCCTCGTGCCGACCCCGATGCTGGTCAGCGCGTAGGAGGAATGTTCGCCCGGCAGCGGATTGCGCAGCCACAGGCCGGCCCCATCGACGAAGGTCAGCACATGCCAGTCATTGATCTTGGGCGAAATCCAGTTGCCGAAGGACGGGCTGCGCAGCTCCACCATGCCGCGCGCACCGTAATCGCCGATCCGCTCAGCCTCGAGATAGCCGCGCACGCTGCTTTCGCCGCCGGCCGAGAGCTGTTCGCTGGAGAGGAGCGAGTCCCCCGTCATCTGGCCGTCGACCTTGCCGAACAGGGTCATGCCCCAGGGCAGCGGCTGTATCCGGCTCACCGCGGCCCTGAGATAGAAATACTGCCGCGTGGCATTGAAGCGCTGGTCGTCCAGCTTGGTGCTGTCGCTGCCCAGGCCGGCGACGGCGAAATTGAACGAGGCGTCGAAGTCGGTTTCGCTGCCGCCGGCGGTGGGGTCGCCGTTGATCAGCGAGCCGTGATAGGCGAGCGTGATCGGGTAATACAGGGCCGGCGCCGTGCTCGTGTCCGATATCACGCCGGTCAGCGTGCGGATATTCTGGGTCAGGTCCTTGCGGTCGACGCCGACGGTCAGGGTCTGGAAGAAGCTGTCGCTGCCCGGCAGGGTCAGGATTGCGCGCAGGCCGAAGATGTTGCCCCGGCCGATCACGTCGGTCCCGGCGATCGCGGCCACGTCGCTGTTGGAGGCCACCCCGTAGGCGAGCACGCTGAAGTCGCTTTCGGGGACCGGCGCCAGATAGGTGCCGGAGAATATCTTGGCGTCGCTCGGTTTCTGCGGCGCGATCTGGTAGGAGGCCGAGATGCTGTGGCCAAGGCCCCACAGATTGTCGTAGCTGAGACTGCCGACGACGCGCAGCGGCTGGGTCGACTGGTTGTACTGGTTGTTGATCTCGACGCTGCCATGGAGCGGCAGCCCATCCTCGACCGCAAGATCGACATCGACCGTGCCCGGCGCCTTGCCGGCCTTCAGCTGCGGCGTGACCTTGAGGCCAGGCTCGGAGTTCAAGGCGACGATATTGTTCTGAACGTCTTTCGCGTTCAGGACCTTGCCCTCGGCCATCGCCGGCGCCTTGTCCTTGATCTCGCTGGGCAGGTGGTATTTCGAATCGACGACGCGCAGCCGGCCGACCGGGTTTTCCGCCACCTCGAGATGGACGATGCCGCTTTCGATCCCTTGGCTCGGGATCGAGACCTGGACCTGCTGATAGCCTTTCGACTGGTAGGCCTGCTCCAGCGCCTTGCGCGCGCCGTCCACATCCTCGGAGGTGCGGCTTTCGCCGAGATAGGGATAGACCGCCTCTTCTATGTCGGGAATCGACAGCACGCTGTTGCCGTCCACGACATATTCCAGAATGTCGAAACGCGGTCCCGATTCAGCCGGGGCGGGTTTGGCATCGGCGCCATGCTGCTTCTGCGCGGACTCCGGAATCGCCGCATGCGCGCCAGCGCTGAGCGCGCCCGCGCACAGGCCCAAGAAAAATCCCAGCCGTGTCCTGGCCCAAAAGTCCAACTGGTCCTCGCCGCCGTGCCGGCTTGCTAAGTTTGAATTGCGACCGCCGTCGACCGCCGCCCGCATCCGTCGGCGGTGCGCACTCACGACCGCGCGGGAGTGATACAGGCAACGTGTTACAGTTATGTGACAACCAGCCGCTTTATTGCAGCGCACAAGCCGACGACCCCACGGGCTCAATGGGCACTCACGCGCGGCAGGGCCGGCACGAAGGCCGGCGGCGGCGGGCGCTGCGGATGGGCCGACTTGCCGAATTCGTTGCCCATCATCTGTTCCGCCGCCGCCTGGTTGGCGGTCCCGACCTGGATCGAGGAGGAGTGGGTGTCGATCGGAGCGGCTGGCGGCGGAACCATATGCGCATGCTCGACCTGGAGGCGGAACTGCCGGTTGATGCAGTCGAAATCGGGCACCCGCGTGTCGCCGACCTGCACGTCGACGCAGGGGCCGTTCGTGGAACTACTACCCGAACCGCCAGTCGTCGTTCCGCCCAGGGCCGGCGGGTCGGCGGCGGCCGACCCAGCGCCCGGGCACAGCGCGAGCGCAGCCAGCAGAATGATGCCCAACGATGACCGCATCGAAACCGATCCACTCCCAAGTGAATGAACGATCAGCCAAGGCCGGCGCCCCGCGCCATTGAGCCACGACTGATTCTTTGCTCTGGCCTTCCGGTGCGACTCTCTGCTAAAGAGCGTCCAGCGGAGCTTGTTCAGAAGTTTCTGTAAGAATGCATACAGAACACGTAAAACACTACTGAAGAAGTATAGGTCACATTCTACTTTAATTGTCAAGTATAAATGCCAAATGCGGATTTAATCGACGCGTTGTACCTTGGCGTGCGTGCGCAAGAGGAATCGGCCATTCGGCATGAGTTTCTCGGTCGCCGATACACTGTAATTCCGTTGTGGAAGTGGTGCGTTATTGATGAATGACGGCCTATTTTCGCGAGATT
>CAZNNJ010000700.1:0-3489 GCA_964574305.1 uncultured Rhodospirillales bacterium
CATAGCCGCCCGGTCCGGCGCCCAGCACCGCCAGATCGTAACTCTGCTCGGCCATGGTCAGGCCAGCATCGCGGTCGGCTTCTCGACCAGGCGCTTGAACACGCCCATGAGCTCAGCGCCCGTCGCCCCATCGATGGCGCGATGATCGAAGCTGCCGGTTGCCGTCATGACCGTGGCGACGGCGAGTTCGTCATTCACAACATAGGGCCGTTTCTCGCCCGCACCGATACCCAGGATCATGCCCTGCGGCGGATTGATCACCGGCAGCATTTCCTTGATCCCGAACATGCCGAGATTGGAGATCGATGCCGTACCGCCCTGGAACTCCGCAGGCTTCAGCTTGCCCTCGCGCGCCCTGGCGGCCAGGTCCTTGGCTTCGCGCGCAATCGCTGACAGGCGCTTGTTCGCCGCATCGGCGATGATCGGCGTGATCAGCCCGCCGTCGATCGCGACCGCCATGGAGATATCGACCCGCTCGAAAAGATAGAGCCGGTCGCCGGCGAACTGCACGTTCGCCTCCGGCACCTCGGTCAGGGCGATAGCCAGCGCCTTCATCAGCATATCGTTGACCGAGAGCCTCACCCCGACATCGGCTAGATCGGCATTGAGCTGCTGGCGCAGCGCCAGCAGCGGATCGAGATTGCAGTCGATCGAGAGGTAGAAATGCGGCACGGTCCGCTTGGCCTCGCCGAGCCGGCGCGCGATCGTCTTGCGCATGCTCGACAGCTCGATCACCGCATGCGGCACGTCGGGCGGGGGAGCGTAGGCGATCGGCGCTTCCGCAGACGCTGGGACCGCCGCCGGCCGCGCCGACGCGATCGGCGGCAAGCCGAGGTCGATCTTGAATATCTTGCCGGCATGCCCGGAACCGCTGATCGCGCCGAGATCGATGCCGCGGGCAGCGGCGATCCGGCGCGCCAGCGGCGTCGCCTTGATGCCGGCAGCATGAGCAACCGCAACCGGCGAAATTGGGGGGGCCGAAGCCTTGTCCGCAGGGAGTGCGGCCTCGCGGGCTATGGGCGCAGGCTGAGGGGGCGCGGTTTTCGGCTTGGGCGTCTCCGCAGCGGCAGGAGCGTCCTCCCCAGCCGGCGCCATGAGCGCGATGATCTCGCCGACTTTGACCCCCTCGGTCCCTTCGGGCACGAGGACTTGGGACAACGTGCCGTCCTCATCGGCCTCGACCTCCATCGTGGCCTTGTCGGTCTCGATTTCAGCCAGGAGATCGCCCGCCTGCACGGTGTCGCCGACCGCGACCAGCCAGCGGGCCAGCTTCCCCTCTTCCATGGTCGGCGACAGCGCCGGCATCTTGAGCTCGATCGGCATCTTAGTTTTCCAGGAACAGTTCGGCGGTGGCGTCGATGATGGCGTCGGTGTCGAGCCGGTAGGCCCGGTACAGGTCGGGCAGATCGCCGGTCTGGCCGAAGCGGTCGGTGCCAAGCGGGCTCACCCGCATACCGCGCACACCGCCGAGCCAGGACAAGGTCGACGGCGCCCCGTCGATCACGGTCACCAGGCCGGCATGCGCCGCCAGAGGAGCCAGCAATGTCTCGATATGGCTGGGGGCTGCCGGCTTGTCGGCCCAGCGCGCCGCCCGTGCCGCGCTCCAACCGCGATGCAGCAGATCCGGAGAGGTTACGGCGAGCAGGCCAAGGCCCGGCAAATCTTCGGCCAGGCTTTCCCAGGCGGCAATCACCTCGGGCGCGATCGCTCCGGTGAAGACGATCGCCGCCTCCGCGCCCTCGGCCGGTTGCTTCAGCCAATAACCGCCCTTGAGTGCGTCGGCCTGCCATCCGTCACCGTCGCGCTCGGCCTGAGCGATCGACCTTGTGGTGAGACGCAGATAGACCGAGCCGCCATTGTCGGCCTGCAGATGCTCGAAGGACCAGCGCATCAGCAATGCCAACTCGTCAACGAAAGCCGGCTCGAAATAGGTCAGACCCGGCTGGCCGATACCGATCAAGGGCGAGTTGATCGACTGGTGCGCCCCACCCTCCGGCCCCAGCGTCAGGCCCGACGGGGTCGCGACGAGCAGGAAACGCGCATCCTGGTAGCAGCCGTAATTCAGCGCATCGAGACCGCGGGCGATGAACGGATCGTAGACCGTGCCGATCGGCAGCAGCCGCGTGCCGAACACCGGGGCGGCCTGGCCCAAAGCGGTCAGCATCAGGAACAGGTTGTTCTCGGCGATCCCGAGTTCGATATGCTGGCCCGCGCCGCCGCCTGACCATTTCTGCGCCGAGGGTATCTTCGCGGCCTGGAAGACGTCCTTTAGCTCCTGCCGGCGGAACAGACCGCGCTGGTTCACGAAGGCGCCCAGGTTGGTCGAGACGGTCACGTCCGGCGAGGTGGTGACGATCCGGTCGGCCAGCAGATGGCCGGACTTCGCGAGGTCGAGCAGGATACGGCCGAACGCGGCCTGGGTGGACTGCTCCTTGCCCTCGGGCACCGGCAGGCGATCCGGGACCGGCACGGCCTGTGCGCCCGAAGACCTTTTCGCCCGCGCGATCGGCGACTGCTCGATGAAGGCCTGCAACCGGGCGGCGGCATTGTCGCCGAGACCGGCATAGGGCTCCCATTCCCGACCCGCCTCGATCCCCAGGCTCGCCCGCAGTCCTTCGATCTGCGCCGGGTTCATCAGGCCGGCGTGATTGTCCTTGTGCCCGGCGAAAGGCAGGCCGTAACCCTTGATCGTGTAGGCGATGAACAGGGCCGGCTTCTCGTCGGCCGCCTGCTGGAAGGCTTCGATCAGCGTCTCGACGCAATGGCCGCCGAGATTGGTCATCAGCGCCGACAGACCGTCGTCGTCATAGCCGGCGAGCAGCTTGGCCACATGCGGCTTGTCGCCGATATCGCGCATCAGCCGCTCCCGCCAGGCCGCGCCGCCCTGATAGGTCAGCGCCGCGTACTCGGCGTTGGAGCAGTTGTCGATCCACTCCTCGAGCGCCTTGCCGCCGGGGCGCTTGAAGGCAGCCTTCTGCTTCTTGCCATGCTTCAGGGTCAGCACGCGCCAGCCGCAGGTCTCGAACATGTCGTCGAAGCGGCGGAACATGCGGTCGGCGGTCGTAGCGTCGAGCGACTGGCGGTTGTAGTCGACGATCCACCAGCAATTGCGGATGTCGTGCTTGTAGCCCTCGATCAGGCATTCATAGATGTTGCCCTCGTCGAGCTCGGCATCGCCCATCAGCGCGATCATCCGCCCGGCATCGGCCTCGGCCAGCTGGCCGTGGGCGATCAGGTAATCCTGCACCAGGCTGGCGAAAGCGGTGATCGCGACACCCAGCCCGACAGAGCCGGTCGAAAAATCAACCGGGATCTTGTCTTTGGTCCGGCTGGGATAGCTCTGCGCCCCGCCGAAGCCGCGGAAGCGCTGCAGCTGGTCCAGCGACTGGTTGCCGAGCAGGTAGTGGATGGCGTGCAGCACCGGCCCGGCATGGGGCTTCACCGCCACGCGGTCATTGGGACCCAGCGCATGGAAATAGAGCGCCGCCA
>CAZNNJ010000701.1:0-3487 GCA_964574305.1 uncultured Rhodospirillales bacterium
TCAGATGGTCCAAACCGTCTGAATTAAACCCCGCGGCCGTTCTTCACGGACGACTGGAAACGCTCGCGCTGCAGATGATGCAGCCGCTCGTGGCGGACCTGACAGCGGTCGCCATCGACGATCCGCGTGAGGCTGCCCGCTAAAGCGGGTGCGCCTGCACCGCGTCGATCGCGTCCAGCCGCGCCTTGGCGAACCCGGAAATCGGCGCCGGCGATGGACGGTCGAAATTCAGCAGCATATCGTTTGTGGCCGTATAGGCAGGCCAGTTGGGCAGGCCGGGCCCGTTCGGGTTCCCGGCCTTGGCGAAATTGACCCAATAGGCGTTGACCGTGCGTGCCATGGCGGCGTCGGCGTCCGACCATTTGGCTTTCCACCGCATGTCGGGGTTCCTGAAGACCATCTCCATCTCGGCATCGTGCCCGGCACCTGGCGCCGACCCCTGCGCGGCGTCCGGCACATAGGCATAACGGTAAAGCCAGGCCTTGCCGGACTGGGCGGCGACCGCGCGCGCCCTGTCCCGCGCCGGCGCCGTCAGCGCTGCTTCGCCCCATAGCTTGGCGAGCGCGGCCCTACGGGCGGTGCCGTCCGCAGTGTAGAGGCCGAGCAGGAGCGGGCCCTTGTCGCCCAATCCGGCGAACCAGCGTTCATCGGCGCCGGGCAGCCAGCGTATCAGGCTTTCTTCATGGCTGTTGGAGCCGACGATATAAGGCACATCCGCGATCGGGCCTTTGGCGAACGCCTGGTCCGTGGATGCGACGACGAGCCTGCCATCGACGACAGGCGACGCCGGCACGGTCGCCGGACCGTCCCATACTTTTTCCGGCGACAGGGCGCGCAGCGCCTTCAGGTCGGCCGCATGCATCTTATCGGCCCAGGCTTTTCCCTTCGCCTCGGCATCGGCCAGGCTTTCCATCCTCGCGTGCGACGGTCCGGATTCCGAAATCGCTTTGGCGAACAGGCCTTTCGCGAGCGACGAGGTCATCAGGATATTGACCGAGGCGGCGCCAGCGGATTCACCAAAGATCGTCACGTTGCCAGGATCGCCGCCGAACGCCGCGATATTCGCCCGGACCCATTTGAGCGCGGCGATCTGGTCCATCAGCCCGTAATTCGCCAGCGGTTGGCCAGCCTGCTCGCGCGACAGGCCCGGATGGGCGAAAACGCCGAAGCGGCCCAGCCGATAGTTGAAGTTCACCAGGATCACCCCCGCGCGGGCGAATTCGGTTCCGTCATGGCTGGGGAACGAGCCGGCGCCCATGATCCACGCACCGCCATAAATCCAGACCATGACCGGAAGCGGTTTCGCTACCGCGCCGGCCGGCCGCCAGATATTCAGATACAGGCAGTCCTCGCCGGTCGGATTGTTGAAGCCCGGGCCCGGCGGATAGGCCGGGGGCTCTTGCACGCAATCCTTGGAGAATTCGGTCGCTGCGCGGATGCCGGACCAGCGGGCAGGGGGCTCCGGCGCATGCCAGCGCAGGTCCCCGACCGGCGGCGCGGCGAAGGGGATGCCGATGAAGGACTCCACGCCCGGCGCCTTGACCGACCCTTCGACACCGCCTTGATCGATATGGACGACCGGTCCGGCCATGGCCGGCACTGCGAGCAGCATCGTGATCGCCATCGCCGCCGCCGAAAACCTGCCTCGCATGCGCCCGCCTCCTGCAAAGACGGCAGGTTAACGTCGTCGACAGTATCGCGCTTGCCCCAGGATGAACCCCGATCCGCCTTATTCCGTCTTTTCCGAAATCGGCGGCGCTATTCGAAGAAACAGTGGCGGCCGCGTAGCGCCTCATCGGCCTCGGCGGCGTCCGCCTTGGCGTCCCAAGCTTGGGCCATGGCGAGGATATTGTCGCGCGCCGGGCCCTGCTTCAGCTCGGCGGCGACCGTCCGAAGCGACGTCGCCTTGACGCGGAATTCGGCTGCGGTTCTCAATTTTTGGCGCTCGGAAATATTTGCCATGACCAGTATCGTCCGAAGATGACGACCGGTTCCCTGTTTTAATCCCGGCTGGCCCAAATTTCGCCGAGCGGCGGGCAGCCGGGAGACTACGGCCAAAATAATCTGCATCAATTTGTTGGAACATTTGTTCCCCGCGAATGTTCTAAATTGAGTTAAGCAAAAATGTATCTCGATTTTCGTGCTGAGCTGGCAGAGGGTACCCCGAGTGAGATCGAAAAGCTGCGTCGCCCGACAAAGTTGAAACTATGATCTTGCACGGCCATCCCGTCCGGTAACGGCTCGGGTTCTGCGGCTTTCCTGAAATCGCGGTTCGCCCTTGGCCGGAAGAGTATTTCCGGAAGGAACTGATCAGGACGGGAGTTTGCCATGGTGCAAGTCAGGGAATCTGTGCCGAATGCCGCCTTGGACACGCTTCCCCCTGACATGGCGCGCCTGCCCGATGCGGTTCCCGCAAACGGTCACGCCACTGGCGACGCCAATGGTCCTGACGATCAGGGCTCGGCTACAAATTTGCGCAACCTTCTTAACGCTTTGCAGGCGATCCGGGTCGGTGATTTTTCTGTGAGATTGCCGGTCGACCAGACTGGCCTGATCGGCAAAATCTCAGATGTCTTCAACGACATCGTCACCGCCAACGAGCGGATGGCCAAACAGCTGGAATATGTCGGCGAGGTCGTCGGCCGCGAGGGCAAGACCCGCCACCGCGTCAAGTTCGGCCTGTCGCACGGCTCCTGGGGCGACATGGAGACGTCGGTCAACACGCTGATCGACGACCTGCTATGGCCGACCACCGCCGTCACCCGCGCGATCACCGCGGTGGCGCAGGGCGACCTGCTCCAGACCGTTCAGCTCGATGTCGACGGGCGGCCGGTCAAGGGCGAGTTCCTGCGCTCGGCCACCATCGTCAACACGATGATCAAGCAGCTCAGCGTTTTCACCTCGGAAGTGACCCGCGTGGCGCGCGAGGTCGGCACCGATGGCAAGCTGGGCGGCCAGGCCCAGGTCAGCGAGGTGACCGGCGTGTGGAAGGACCTGACGGAGTCGGTCAATTCCATGGCCAACAACCTGACGGCCCAGGTCCGCAACATCGCCGACGTGACCATTGCCGTCGCCAACGGCGACCTGTCGAAGAAGATTACCGTCGACGTGCGCGGCGAAATCCTGCAGCTGAAGGAAGCCATCAACACGATGGTCGATCAGCTGCGCTCCTTCGCCTCGGAAGTGACGCGCGTGGCGCGCGAGGTCGGCACCGAGGGCAAGCTGGGCGGCCAGGCGCTGGTGCCGGGCGTGGCCGGTACCTGGAAGGACCTGACGGACTCGGTCAACGCCATGTGCGGCAACCTGACCGACCAGGTCCGCAATATCGCCCAGGTGACCACCGCCGTGGCGCGCGGCGACCTTTCGCGCAAGATCACGGTGGATGTGCGCGGTGAAATCCTGGAGCTGAAGAACACCATCAATACGATGGTGGACCAGCTGAACGCCTTCGCCTCGGAGGTCACGCGCGTGGCGCGCGAGGTCGGCA
>CAZNNJ010000702.1:0-3479 GCA_964574305.1 uncultured Rhodospirillales bacterium
CGCTGTCGAACGCGGCTATGCCGCGGAACCTCGGCCGCAGCAGGCCGACTTCGCCAGCGCCGTTTCGGCCGCCTTCACCCCGCGCGAGAACCCCGATGCGCCCAATTCGGTGGTGGCTGAGGCCGGCACCGGCGTCGGCAAGACGCTGGGCTATCTCGCCGCCGCCACGGTTTGGGCCGAGCGCAACAAGGCGCCGGTCTGGGTGTCGACGTATACCCGCAACCTGCAGCACCAGATCGACGACGAGCTGGGCCGCCGCTTTCTCGACCCTGCCGAGAAGGCCGAGCGTGTGGTGATCCGCAAGGGACGCGAGAATTACCTCTGCCTGCTGAACTATGCCGAGGCGGTGCGCGGCGGCCAGTTGCAGGCCGGCAGCGCGATCGGGCTTGGGCTGATGGCGCGCTGGGCGGCGGCGACGCGGGACGGCGACCTGACCGGCGGCGACTTTCCCGGCTGGCTGGCCGAGCTGCACGGACGCCCCCGCACCTTCGGCCTGTCCGACCGGCGCGGCGAGTGCGTCTACAGCGCCTGCGACCATTACCGGCGCTGCTTCATCGAGCGGAACGTCCGGCGCGGCCGGCGGGCCGACATCGTCATCGCCAACCATGCGCTGGTGATGATCCAGGCCGCGCTTGGCGGGATCGAGGATGTGCATCTGCCGACACGCTATGTCTTCGATGAAGGCCATCACCTGTTCGACGCCGCCGACAGCGCCTTCGCCGCCCATCTGACGGCGCAGGAGACGGCCGAGCTGCGCCGCTGGCTGATCGGCAGTGAGGCGGCGACCCGCAGCCGGGCGCGCGGCCTGAAGCGCCGGATCGAGGATCTGGTCGCCGGCGACGAGGCGATGCTCGACCTGCTCGACCGGATCAACGAAGCCGCCCGTATTCTGCCTGGCGACGGCTGGCACCAGCGCCTCGCCGGCAACCAGCCGCGCGGCCCCGCCGAGCAATTCCTGTTCGCGCTGCGCGCGCAGGTCTATGCCCGCGCCGAAGGCACCCACGGCCCCTACAGCCTTGAGGTCGAAACCCGCCCGGCGCCGGGCGACGTGCTCGACACCGCGACTATGCTTGAAAAGGCGCTGGGTTCGCTGGAGAAACCGATCGCGGAGCTGGCCAAGAAGCTCGCAGCCAAGCTCGATGACGAGGCCGAGAAATTGCCAAGCGAGGATCGCCGCCGGCTGGATGCGATGGCGCGCAGCCTTGTGCGGCGCGGCACGCTGACCCTCTCGGCCTGGCGCGCGATGCTCAGGGAACTGCAGTCCAGCCCGTCGCCCGATTTCATCGACTGGTTCGGGGTCGAGCGCAGCGAGGGGAGGGATATCGATTTCGGCTATTACCGCCACCATGTCGACCCGACCGTGCCCTTCGCCGGAACCGTCGGCGCCCAGGCGCACGGCATGGTGGTGACCTCGGCCACGCTGACAGACGGCACCGGCGATGTCGAGGCCGACTGGGCGGCAGCCGGGGAGATCACCGGCGCGCGTCACTTGCTGGCGCCCCCGCTCCGTGCCCAGGTCCCCTCCCCGTTCGACTATGCCAACCGCACGCGGGTCTTCATCGTCACCGACGTGCGCAAGGACGACCTTGACCAGGTCGCAGCGGCCTATCGCTCGCTGTTCCTGGCGGCCGGCGGCGGCTCGCTCGGTCTGTTCACCGCGGTGCAGAGGCTGAAGGCCGTGCATGAGCGGATCGCCGACCCGCTGGAGGCGGCGGGCCTGTCGCTCTATGCCCAGCATCTGGATGGGCTGGATGTCTCGACCCTGGTCGAGATTTTCCGGGCCGAGGAGGATGCCTGCCTGCTGGGCACCGACGCGGTGCGCGATGGGGTCGACGTGCCGGGCCGGGCGCTGCGCCTGATCGTTTTCGACCGGGTGCCGTGGCCGCGGCCCGACATATTGCACAAGGCCAGGCGACAGGCCTTTGGCGGCAAGGCCTGGGACGAGCGGCTGACCCGCCGGCGCCTGCGCCAGGCCTATGGGCGCCTGATCCGCCGCGCCGACGATACCGGCGTGTTCGTGCTGCTCGATCCGATGATGCCCTCTCGGCTATCGGGCGCATTCCCCGGCGGTGTCGAAATGCGCCGCGTCGGGTTGGCCGAGGCGGTGGAGGAGACGAAGCGTTTCCTGGGAAACGATCCGCCTCAGGGGCTGTGATAGCTGCCGGTGCCGCAGCTGTTCGTCGAGTTCAGGAAGACCTGCTGCACCGTGTAGCGTTTGACGCCGACCGCCAATGTCCCCCTGGTTCCCTCGCACAGATCGCCGATTTCTTCGCCGTTGATCGAGTTCCAGGCCTGTGGGTAGGCAGGATGCGAGCCGGGCGTCGGAATGCCGTCGGTCAGCGCCTCGGCGAATTCGTGCGATGAGGTGATGGTGAGGTCAGTGAAACCCATAAGGGGGCAGGCCGGCATGACTCCGTAGAAGATGTTGTTGCCGACGCTGGTCGACGGGCTGGCCGAATGATAGGCGGCGAAATCCCTGCAGGACACGGCCTTGCCGGCTGTGATCGTGATGTAGGATGGAAAATAGACCATATAGAGCGTGTTCTGATCGGCCGCCGGCAGGTGCTTGGCGGTGATCTGCGCCTTGAGCTCGTTCTGCACCGCCGCGTCGGTCAGTGACGTGGCCTTGTGGAGCGGCGCGATCTTGAACTGCCCCTTATAGGTTCCCCGCCCGATCGTCTGGTGCGTGCCGGCATGCCCGTTTACGCCCATCAGGTTGGTCGAATATTGCGTCATCTGGTCGACGAAAGTGCTGTTGACCAGGCCGGCCAGGAAGGGACCGATGCTGTTTACGGTCGTCGCTCTCACACTGTTGCCCCAGATCACGGAAACGACCTTGATCCTGGGCAGCACCGGGCCGCCGTAATAGCGCATCGTCTCGGCGCTGCGCACCTGCGGGCTGGGCCGGGGGGCGAGCAGCCCCGACATCGGGAAGAGGTGATAGGCCCCGGTATCGTCCGGCGCGGCCATGGTGTCCAGGGGCGCCGCGGCGAAGGCGGCAACGGTCAAGGCCAGGATTCGCAGCAGCCGCATCGCCATATCGCCCCAAGGTCCTTTCAGGAAGAAGACGCAAAGCGTCAGGGCCGATTGCCGGCCACGTGCGGAAGCTTCCATGGCGCGCGGCCGGCAGTCAACGCACTTCTCGCAGGTCGGTCGAGTCGGAAACCCGCGGGGTCGGATCGGCTGGCCCCGTTGATCCGGGACGCGGCGTACTACATCGATCGTATAATATTTCACGCCTTTGTACGCGAAGTGGCAGTAGAGAAGATTGTCTCCTATATTGACGCACATGATGACCGATTCTCCCGCCCCCGAAGCCTCCTGGTTCGGCGACCGGCCGATCGATCCTTCGGAGAAGACCGGGCTGGTCCGCGGCGTCTTCGACCGGGTCGCCGGGCGCTATGACCTGATGAACGACCTGATGTCGGCGGGGGTGCACCGGCTGTGGAAGGCGCAGTTCATCAGCGCCTTGAGGCCCC
>CAZNNJ010000703.1:0-3469 GCA_964574305.1 uncultured Rhodospirillales bacterium
TGAACCCCGCCATCGCCGCCGGTGGCTCCTCGCTCAAGGATTTCATGCATCACGACGGAGAGCTCGGCTATTTCCAGCACAGCTTCTCCGTCTATGACCGCGAGGGGAAGCCGTGCCCCGGCTGCACCTGTGACGTCGCCAAGACCGGCGGCATCGCCCGCATTGTGCAGTCCGGCCGGTCGACATTCTATTGCCCGCGCAAGCAGCGATAGGGTAAGTCCCTGCGCGCCCACCAATCTTGGAAAGCACACCATGACTTACGAGAACATTCTCGTCGAAACCCACGGGGCCGTGGGCTTGATCCGGCTCAACCGGCCGAAGGCGCTGAACGCGCTGTGCGCCGCGCTGATGACGGAGCTGACCCAGGCGCTGGATGCGTTCGAGAAGGACGACGCTATCGGCGCCATGGTGCTGACCGGCAGCGACCGCGCCTTCGCCGCCGGCGCCGACATCAAGGAGATGATGGGCTACGGCTATATGGACGTCTATCTCGGCAACTTCATCACCGAGAGCTGGCAGCGGGCGTCGACCTGCCGCAAGCCGATCGTCGCGGCGGTGGCCGGCTTCGCGCTGGGCGGCGGCTGCGAGCTGGCGATGATGTGCGACTTCATCCTGGCGGCGGACACAGCCAAGTTCGGCCAGCCCGAGATCACCATCGGCACCATCCCCGGCGCCGGCGGCACCCAGCGCCTGACCCGCTTCGTCGGCAAGTCCAAGGCGATGGAGATGTGCCTGACCGGCCGGATGATGGACGCGGAGGAGGCCGAGCGCAGCGGGCTGGTCAGCCGGATCGTGCCCGCCGCCGATCTGGTCGACGAGGCGATCAAGGTTGCGGCCAAGATCGCGAGTCTGTCCCGCCCGGTCGTGATGCTGGCGAAAGAGTCGGTCAACCGCGCTTATGAAACGACCTTGTCGGAGGGCGTCACGTTCGAACGCAGGGTCTTCCATTCGACCTTCGCGATCGAGGACCGCAAGGAAGGGATGACCGCCTTCGCCGAAAAGCGCCCGGCGGTCTTTAAGAATAGATAAATAACTTGACGGTACGCCCGCGACTCGGCTTGACGCGCGGGGCTGAAAATCGTTATTGTCCCGCCCTTCCGCGCCCGGGCACCCAAACGGTCGCGACAGCAATTGAGAAGATAGATGGCTCATCATAAGTCCGCCCAGAAGCGTATCCGCAGCAATGCGCGACGCGCCGAAGTCAATACCGCCCGCGTCGGCCGCATCCGGACCTTCCTGAAGCGGGTCGAGACGGCGATCAGTTCCGGCAACAAGGAAACCGCGCAGGCCGAGTTCAAGCTCGCCCAGCCCGAGCTGCAGCGTGGCACCACGCGCGGCGTGATTCATCGCAACACCGTTTCGCGCAAGCTGTCCCGGCTGACAGCGCGCATCAAGGCGATGGGCTGACCCCTCGCGTTTGTTTACCGTTAAAGTAGAGTCCAAATAGTAAAATTGAATCGGTAAATACTGGACGGCTTTAAAAGCGCCCATAAGGGCGCTTTTTTATTTCGGCTATACTGTAGAAAAAAATATATTTCTGCCGTTCTGCTTTCGATCTGCTTGCCCCGTACCGGGGTGCTCGATAGAGTTCATGTGTCCGCGCATAATAACTCTCTCCGGCGGAGCCAGCACCCGGGTTGCCAGGCCTGAAATCGGCCGAAGCAACGTGTTTTTCCTACTGTTACGCTATATCGAGGCGAGGAGAATCTTTTGGCTGGTATTTCGGAGCATACTGAGGGACCCAAGCACATTCCTGTGACGTCAAGCCGGAAAAATGCAGGAATAACAGGCGGTTTGGACCGCGAATGGGAGCGCGTGCTCGACATGATGCGCGCCGAGGTCGGCGAAGCCGCGTTCCGCAGCTGGCTCCAGCCGCTGTCGGTGATCTCGGTCGACGACGGCGAAGTCTCGGTCGCGGTGCCGACCCGGTTCATGCGCGACTGGATGATCAAGAATTACGCCGACCGTATCCAGTCCCTCTGGACGATCGAAAATCCCGCCGTCACCGGCATCGAGTTCATCGTCGTCGCCGGCATGAGCGCCGAGGCCGACGCGCAGGACCTGCCCCCGGAGTCCGCCTCCGCCGAAGCTGCGCCTGCGCCGGAACCCGTGCCCCAGCCTGCCCGCGCCCCGGCCCGCAAGAGCGCCAAGGCGCCGGCGGCGGAGGCGCCGCACCCCGAAATCTTCTACGATCTCGACACGAGCGGCCTCGACCCGCGCTTCTCCTTCGAGAATTTCGTCGTCGGCAAGCCCAACGAATTCGCCCATGCGGCGGCCCGCCGGGTGGCGGAGTCCGAGACCGTGCCGTTCAACCCGCTGTTCCTCTATGGCGGGGTGGGCCTGGGCAAGACCCATCTGATGCATGCCATCGCCTGGCAGATCGGCAAGCGCAAGGCCAAGCGGAAGGTGCTCTATCTCTCGGCCGAGCAGTTCATGTACCGCTTCATCCGGGCGCTCCGCTTCAAGGACACGATGTCCTTCAAGGAGCAGTTCCGCTCGGTCGACCTGCTGATGATCGACGACATCCAGTTCATCTGCGGCAACAAGGATTCGACCCAGGAAGAGTTCTTCCACACCTTCAACGCGCTGGTCGACCAGAACCGCCAGATCGTGATCTCGGCCGACAAGAGCCCGTCGGACCTGGAGGGCATGGAGGAACGGCTGCGCTCGCGCCTGGGCTGGGGCCTGGTGGCGGACATCCACCCGACCACCTATGAGCTGCGCCTCGGCATCCTGCAGGCCAAGGCCGACAGCCTGAAGCAGAAGGTTCCGGTCAAGGTCCAGGAATTCCTGGCCCACAAGATCACCTCGAACGTCCGTGAGCTGGAAGGCGCGCTGAACCGCATCGTCGCCCATGCCGACCTGGTCGGCCGCCCGGTGACGATCGAGACCACCCAGGACCTGCTGAAGGATCTGCTGCGCGCCAACGACCGGCGGGTGACGATCGACGAGATCCAGCGCCAGGTGGCCGAGCATTTCAACATGCGCGTCTCCGACATGCATTCGGAGCGCCGGGCCCGCGCCGTCGCCCGGCCGCGCCAGCTGGCGATGTTCCTGGCCAAGAGCCTGACCTCGCGCTCCCTGCCCGAGATCGGCAAGAAATTCGGCGGCCGCGACCACACCACCGTGATGCACGCGGTGAAGAAGGTGGAGGAGCTGATGGCCAGCGACCACAGCTTCGCCGAGGATATCGAGCTGCTGCGCCGGACGCTGGCGGGGTAGGTTCGTAGGGTGGGCTGAGCAGAGCGAAGCCTACCGATTAGAAGAGTTTAGCCACAGATGACACAGATTGACGCATATTTGATCGTCATTCCCGCGAAGGCGGGAATCCATTCATCCGTTTGCGCGTAGGCCCGAAATGGATTCCCGCCTTCGCGGGAATGACGAATCAGAAATTCATCATCTGTGAAAATCTGTGTCATCTGTGGCTAGGGCCTGTCCTCAATTAGGCGATTCCCAAGATTGACTC
>CAZNNJ010000704.1:0-3437 GCA_964574305.1 uncultured Rhodospirillales bacterium
GGAACAGGGTAGCATTCTTGGGGGGGACCGCTTGGACGGCGCCCGGGCCGAAATCTCCGCCTTGCAGGACGGGCGGGCGACCAGCGTCGTCGGCGCGATCGGGCCGAAACTGGAACGCGCGGAGATCGCGCGGGCCCAGCGCAAGCCGACCGAAAGCCTCAACGCCTACGACTATTATCTGCGCGCGATGGCGCATCTGCATCGCGGGACCCGGGAGGCGATCGATCAGGCGATCCCGCTCTATTGCCAGGCGATCGAGCGCGATCCGGACTTCGCGCCCGCCTATGCGATGGCGGCATGGTGCTATGTCTGGCGCAAGGTCAATGGCTGGATGACCGATCCCGCCCGGGAGATTGTCGAGGGGACGCGGCTGGCGCGGCGGGCCGTGGCGCTCGGCCGGGACGATGCCGTTGCGCTGACGCGAAGTGGCCATGCGCTCGCCCATTTCACCGGCGATCTCGACAGCGGCATCGCATTGATCGACAGGGCGCTGGTGCTGAATCCGAACCTCGCCGCCGCCTGGTTCCTCGGCGGCTTCCTGCGCACCTGGCGCGGGGAAACCGCCAGCGCGATCGAACATTTCGACCACGCCATGCGCTTCAGCCCCCTGGATCCGGAAATGTACCGCATGCAGGCCGGGATCGCTGCGGCGCATCTGTTCGCCGGCCGTTTCGACGAAGCCTCTTCATGGGCGGAGAAGGCCTTCAGGGACTTGCCCAGCTTTCTGCTGGTGGCCGCCATCGCAGCGGCGAGCCATGCCCTTGCCGGCCGGACCGACGAGGCGCGGCACGCGATGCAGCATCTGCGCGAGCTCGATCCCGCGCTGCGCATCTCCGACCTTGCGGCCTGGCTTCGGATTCACCGGCCGGAAGACCTTGCCATCCTTGCCGATGGCCTGCGGCGGGCCGGGCTGCCCGAATGAGGGCCGGCGCGCCGGGCAACGGAGTCCGCTTCCAGCTGCCGGGCGGCCTGTCCTCGCGGATCGATCGCCGGATCGCTAACCCACCCGCTCCATCAGCGTCACGACATAGCCGTGGAAGGCGCTCTCGTGAAAGCAGAGCTGCTTGATCCCGTGGCCTTCGTAAGCGAACAGCACCCGCAGGCCCTTCTCCTCGGCCCACAGCCTGGCTGCGTCGATACTGTCGACTTCCCAGACGATGGTGAGCAGGGCGCCGCGCTTGGTGTCGTTCAGCAGCGGGAAAACCGGGCTGGTCTCGTCGGCGGGCGAGACTAGCTCGAGCCCGGCAGCGAAATCGACCGAGGAGCGGATGCCCTCGTCGAGCTTCATCGGTTTGCATAGTGCAAAGCCCAGGCCGGTGTTGAAGGTCTCGATCGCATCATCCAGGTCGCGGTCGGGCAGCAGCAGCTCGACCCGGTTGAGTCCAAGAATCTTCATCGCGTTTCCTCCTCTCAAGGGAATTTTTTGCCAAGGGAATATTTGACGGTCTTCGGCAGTCTTATTTGGCGACAGGTCGTGGAATCCTCTGACGCTGTCAGGTCCTGACTTGGGGCCGGGCTCAGCTTGGGCTCGGCCCCGTGTTTTCAGCCGGCGACGAGGCGCAGCGATTTCGGGCCGCGCAGGGTGAAATTGTCCTTCCAGGCGACCTCGGGGTCTGCCAGCCGGAGCCGCGGATAGCGCTTCAGGAGGGCCGGCAGTGCGATCTCCATCTCCAGCCGGGCGAGCGGCGCGCCCAGGCAGAAATGAATGCCGTAGCCGAAGGCGATGTGTTTCACCGCATCCGGCCGCCTGGTGTCGAACCGCTCGGGCCGGTCGAACACCGTGGGGTCGTGGTTAGCGGCGAGATGGTAGAGGAAGACGCGGTCGCCCGGGCGTATGGCCCGCCCGTCCCAGTCGAAGCCGGTCTTGGCGACGCGCAGGCTGATGAACAGCGCGCCGTCATAGCGCAGGATTTCCTCGATCGCGTTCCGCACCAGTTCGACATCGCCGAGGTTGGCGCGCAGGTCGTCCAACTGCGCCGGGTTGAGCAGCAGGGTCCGCAGGCCATTGGCGAGCAGGTTGGTGGTCGTCTCATGCCCGGCGAACAGCAGCAGGATCAGGTTGCCGATCAGTTCGTCCGCGTCCAGGCGGGACTGGCCGTCATGCGCCGCGATCAGCGCATCCACCACCGAATCCGCGGGCTTCAGCCGCCGTTCGGCGATGAAGCCGGCCAGATAGGCCCCCATCTCGCTGACCGCCGCCGCGGCCTCCGCATAGATATCCTTGCCGGTGGCCGTCGAGGTCGCCAGCCCGTCCGACCAGCGCTTCAGGTCGTCGACCACGCTTTGCGGCACGCCGATCAACTCGGCGATCACCGCGGCGGGCAGCGGGTAGGCGAAGTCCGGGATCAGGTCGAACGCACCTGCCGCCGGCATGGCGGCGAGCAGCGCGTCGACCAGACCGGCGATGCGAGGGCGCAGCGCCTCGATCGCGGTCGGCGTCAGTCCCTTGTTCACCAGGCCCCTCAGCCGCGTATGGTCCGGCGGGTCCCGCATCACCATCCAGGGGTCGAGGTATCGGCGATAATCGGCGAAGACCGCACGGAAATCCTCAGGGAAGGCATCCGGGTCCGGCATCGCGCGCATGGTCGACAGGCGCGGATCGTTGAGCCCGGCGCGAACATCCTCCCAGCGGGTGACGAGCCAGGCGCGATAGCGCCCGGCCCAATGGATCGGATCGCGGGCCTGGAGGGCGCGCAGAGCGGGCAGCGGGTCGGCCAGCCGCGGCGTCATACCGGGATCGAACCCGTCTTCAGCCATCGCCTCTTCTCCCCGCTGCTTCGGCGCCCCCGGGGGCTCGCCTAGCCGCCGCTGTCGCCCCCTTCGGCGCTGTTGCTTCCGGCCGGCTTTTCCAGCTCCTTCTTCGCCAATTGCGCCATGTCGTTCAGCAGGGCCAGCCCCCGTCCGCCGAAATCGCGCGGCTTGTTGTCGATCAGGCACAGCGTGCCGACGCAGCTGCCGTCATCCATGAACAGGGGATAGCCGGCATAGAAGCGGACTTTGGGGCCGCCGACGACCAGCGGGTTCTCGGCGAAGCGGGGGTCGTTGCGGGCGTCCTGGACCAGCAGCGGCTGGCGGCCGGCGACGACGTGAGAGCAGAAAGCCTCGTCGCGCGGGGTCTCGGTCACGTCCACCCCGGCGGAGGACTTGATCCATTGCCGCTCCCGGTCGACCATCGAGATCAGCGCCACCGGCACGTTGAACATCGCCGCCGCCAGGCGGGTGATGCGGTCGAACCGCTCCTCCTTCTCGGTGTCGAGGATGCCGAGCTTGTGAAGCGTGGCGATGCGCTTTTCCTCGTCCGGCGGGCGCAGCGCCCGCACCCATTGCGAGGCCCGGCGCTCGTGCCGCTCATCCAGGCGGGCGCGGGCATATTGCGCCGAGAAGGGCTCGGCGGGCTTGTCGGTGAAAAGGTGGCCCTCGCCGCCGGCCCGCTCCTC
>CAZNNJ010000705.1:0-3435 GCA_964574305.1 uncultured Rhodospirillales bacterium
GGATACTTGCCGCTGGCAGGCACGAAGCACGGCAGGGCGCAGGCCATGGTGCCCGGCCCGGACAGCGGCAACGTGACCCGGAAGAAGGCCGACCAGGGCCTGGCGCCGAGATCGGCAGCGGCTTCAAGCAGGGTCCAGTCCAGCTTCTGCAGCGTGGCGAACAGCGGCAGGACCAGGAACGGCAGGTAGGAATAGACCATGCCGATCTGTACCGCGACCGGCGTGTTCAGGATCACCAGCGGCTCATGGATCAGCCCCAGATGCATCAGGAAGCCGTTCAGCAGCCCGTTTTCCTTGAGGATGCCGATCCAGGCATAGACGCGGATCAGCGACGAGGTCCAAAACGGCAGGACGACCAGCATCACCAGCATGGGCTGGATCCGCTCCGGCGCGCGGGCCATGACATAGGCCATGGGATAGCCGACCAGAAGGCACAGCACGGTCGTCTCGAAGGCGATGCCGATCGAGTTCAGGAAGCCGCGCAGATAGAGACTGTCGCCGGCCAGCAGCCCGTAATTGTCGAAATTGACGTTGAAGACGACGTGGCCGGCCTTCCAATCGATGAACAGCTCGAGCGGCGGCGCGCCGTAAGTTGCGCTCGATATGCTGATCGCCAGGATGATCAGGAACGGCGCCAGCACGAACACCGACAGCCAGAACCATGGCAACGCCAGAACGTCACGCTGCCGGTCGTCAGCGGCGTTCATGGGACCGCGCTCAATGGGTGAGCACCACCGGCGCGTCGACCGGCCAGGAGAGATAGGCGCGATCGCCCGCCTCGGGATCGCCCGGCACGTTCGCGGTCGCCACCCGCACCTCGGCCCCGCCGTCGAGCCTGATCTTGTAAGCCTGGAAGTCGCCGTGGAAGGCGATCGCCTCGATCACCCCGCTGGGCCAGGGGCCGCCGTCGGCCGGGGTCGTGCTCAATGAAATGCGCTCGGGCCGCAGCGCGATCCAGCCCTTGGCCTGAAGCGTTTCGCCGGTCTGGCAGGTGACGCCAAGGCCGGTCAGGGTAACCCGGCCGGGGCCGGCGGGCTCTGCATCCAGTATATTGGCGCCGCCGATGAAGTCGGCGACGAAGCGGCTTTTGGGCCGCTCATAAATGTCGCGCGGTGTGCCCATCTCGATCACCCGCCCGTGCTCCATGATCGCGATGCGGCAGCACATCGCCATCGCCTCCTCCTGGTCGTGGGTCACCATGACGAAGGTGATGCCGAGCTGGTCCTGCAGCCGCATCAGCTCGAACTGGGTGTGTTCGCGCAGCTTCTTGTCGAGCGCCGACAAAGGCTCGTCCAGCAGCAGCACCTTGGGCCGCAGCACCAGGGCGCGGGCGAGCGCCACGCGCTGCCGCTGGCCGCCGGAAAGCTGGCTGGGCCTGCGCCCGCCGAGGCCGGTGAGCTTCACCAGCTCCAGCGCTTCGTCGACCCGGGACGCCGCCTCGCCTGCGGATGCCTTTGCCTGCCTGAGCCCGAAGGCGACGTTCTTCGCCACCGTCATATGCGGGAACAGGGCATAGGACTGGAACATCATATTGGTCGGGCGTTCGTAGGGCGGCATGGACGTGACGTCGACCCCGTCGATCAGCACCCGGCCGGCGGTCGGCGTCTCAAACCCGCCCAAGAGCCTGAGCAGGGTGGTCTTGCCCGAACCCGATGCACCGAGCAGGCCGAACAGGTCGCCCGCCTCGATATCGAGCGAGACATCCTCGACGGCGACGGTTTCGCCGAAACGCTTGGTCAGTCCTTCGAGCCTGATCAGCGGTGCCATTTTAGGTTAAGCGTCCTGCCGGATGATTTCATCGAGGCGCGGAATCGAGGGCTGCGCGCCATGCCGCGTCACGGAGATTGCCGCGGCAGCCTGACCGAAGCCGACCGCATCGGCAACCGAACGCCCCGCCGCCAGCGATGCGACAAAACCGCCTACGAATACGTCACCCGCCGCGGTGGTATCGACCGCCTTGACCGGATTGGCCGGGAAATGACGCTCGACCCCATCCTCGGTCGCGGCAAAGATGCCCTTGGCCCCCAGCGTCACCAGCACATTGGCGGCGCCCGCCTCCCGCAGCCGGCCGGCGGCGGCCCGGGCTCCGTCGAGCGAGGTGACCGGAATGCCTGACAGATACTCGGCCTCGACCTCGTTGGGGATCAGATAGTCGATCGCGCCGAACCAGTCAGCCGGCAGCGGGCCCAGCACCGGGGCCGGGTTGAGGACCACCTTGGCGCCGGCGGCGCGCGCATGCTTGATGGTCCAGGCGACCGCGTCGGCCGGAACCTCAAGCTGGCAGACGACATATTTTGCCGCGCCGACCAGCGCCGCATGCTCGGCGACGATCTCAGGCGACAGGCGGCCATAGGCGCCAGGCACGATGACGATGGAGTTGCGGCCATCATCGTCGACGAGGATCAGGGCCGTTCCGGTAGGGTCGTCCGGCAATATCCGGATCGCCGCGCAATCGATGCCATCCCTCTCAAGGTCGGCGCGCAACACGCGTCCGTTTTCGTCGTCGCCCAGGCAGGCCACCATCGCCACCTTGGCGCCGAGCCGCGCGGCGGCCACCGCCTGGTTGCCGCCCTTGCCGCCGCCTGCGGTGGCGAAGGTCCGCCCCAGCAGGGTCTCGGCGACCCTGGGCAGGCGGGGCACCCGGAAGATCAGGTCCATCCCCAGGCTGCCGACGATGACGACCTCGGCGCTCATGATCCGGACCTGATGCGGGTCCAGGCCCGGCTGCGCTGCCGGTCATAGGCGCGCGAAGCGACCGGGCCGGTGAACAGGGTCTTTTCGATCTCCGGCGTCGGATAGGTCTGCGGGTCGGCCAGCAGCTCGGGCCGGACCAAAGACGCGGTTTCCTTGACCCCGGTGCGGGCATTCACCGTGTTGGCGGTGCCGGCCATCACCTCGGGCCGCAGGTTATAGTCGATCCATGCCAGCGCCGCGTCGGGATGCGGCGCGTCGGCCGGGATCGCCATCGAATCGATATATTCCAAAGTGCCTTCCCTGGGCTGGTAGAAATGGACGTCGACACCGTTCCCGGCATCGCGGGCACGCACGCTGGCGATGACAACGTCGGTCGAATAGCCGAGCGACAGGCAGGCATCGCCATTGGCAAGGTCGTTGATATAGCCGGAACTGTCGAACTTGCGGATATAGGGGCGGATCTTCTGGATCACCTCTGTCGCCGCCTGCAGATCCTCCGGCTTTTCGCTGTCGGTATCGAGATGGAGATAATGCAGCACCACCGGGATCACGTCGCTGGGCGAATCCAGCACGGTGATGCCGCAATCCTTCAGCTTCGCGGCATTCTCCGGCTTCAGCAGCAGGTCCAGGCTGTCCATCGGCTGATCGGGCAGCAGTTCCCGCACCTTCTTGACGTTGACGCCGAGGCCCACGGTGCCGGCGATCCAGGGCACGGAGTATTTGTTGCCGGGATCGTACTTT
>CAZNNJ010000706.1:0-3431 GCA_964574305.1 uncultured Rhodospirillales bacterium
GGCCAGTACGAAGCGCGGCACATAGCCGATCACGGCGAGCCCGCCGCCCAGCGCGGCGAAGCCGATCAGTGCGACCATCGTGCCGGTCAGCCGCCCGGACCCGCCGGCCTCGCGCGCCATGATGGTGCGGTTCAGCACGATGTGGCCGACCATGCCGCCCAGCAGTCCCGAGGCGATATTCGCCAGCCCGTGAACCTTGAGTTCGTGATCGATATCGATGTCGGCGCGCAGGGTTTCCTCGATGCTGGTTGCGGTCAGCGCGATGGTGATCGCCGCCATCAGGGCCACGGTGGCGATCTCGCCCGTCACGCTGAGCAGCGAGGCCCAATGGACATGCCACAGGCCTGGATCGAGCACGGGCAGGGCGACCTGCATGCCCTTGGAGACCGGAAACAGCCAGTCGGAGGCTGGCAGCGACGGGACGGCCTTGAACACCAGGTCGGCGGCCACGGCGGCAACCGCCAGCGCGATGGGCAAGGCCAGCACATGCTTGATTCGCTGGGTGAGCTGCCAAAGCACGAGAGCCCAGAGTGCGGTCACCGCCAGCATCGTCCCCGGCTCCCCGCTCAGCAGCGTCGGCGCGGTCGCCAGGTGGACTGGCACGCCGGTCGACATGCGTACTGCGCCGGTCGCCATGATCCAGCCCGATGCGGCCTGGAAGCCGGCCAGAACCGGATAGGGGATGAAGCGCGCCAGCCGCCCCAGCCGGTTGTGCCCGAGCAGATAGAGCACCAGGCCGGTGAACGCGGTCACTACCGCCAGCGCGGCCAAAGCCAGGTACAGAGCCCCGTCGCCCGGCTGCGCGGCCAGCAGCGGCGCCAGCGCCGTCATCATCGCCGCGACCAGCGCCGCGGTGTTGCCCTCGGGCCCGGAGACGGAAACCAGGAATCCACTCCTCAGCGCGATGACCAGGCCGATGACGCCGCTGCAGATCAGCGCCGCACCGACGCCCTGACCGAGGAAGCGTTGCAGCGGGCCGGCGAAAATCAGGGCGCCGAAGGAAAAACAATAGGCGAGCGACACCGTCGAGGTGACGAGGCCTGCCGCGATATCAGCGAAAAGGTTTTTCCTTTGCATGTTAAAGATGATTCTATCGGACCGGCTTTGCGACCGACACCAATAAGTGACCGTTCGGATGGGGAAAACGACATGTCCACAGGCGCTGGGCTGACGCGGCGGCAGGTTTTGCGCATCGGCGGCGCGGCGGTGGCTGCCGCGGCCTGGGGGCCGGACGCGGGGGCAACGCCCTGGGGACCGCGCACGCCGGTCGAATTCGCCGTGCCCGCCGGTGCCTGCGACTGCCATGTCCATGTCGTCGGCGACCCCACCCGCTTTCCCATGGCGGCGGACCGGGTCTACACGCCGCCGCAAGCCTCGCCCGACATGCTGCTGGAACTGCAGCACGATCTGCATCTCGACCGGGTGGTGCTGATCCAGCCCAGCTTTTACGGCACCGACAACAGCGCGATGCTCCACGCGCTGGGAAAGCTCGGCGGCAGGGCGCGGGGTATCGCCGTCGCCGATGAGAAGACCTCGGAGGCGGAGCTGGACAGGCTGGCCAGGGCGGGCGTGCGCGGCCTACGCATCAATCTCGAAACCGCGGGCCAGCTCGACCCTATGGTCGCGGCGCGAAAGTTCGTGGTGGCGACGGCGCAATGCAGGTCGCGCGGCTGGCATGTCCAGCTCTATACCCGCCCTTCGGTGATCGCGACCCTGCGCAGCCTGGTGGCGAGTTCGGACGTTCCTCTGGTCCTCGATCATTTTGCCGGCATGCAGGCGGGGCAGGGGCTCGGCCAGCCCGGCTTCGATGCGATCATGGCCCTGGTCGGGTCAGGCGGGGCCTATGTCAAAATCTCCGCCGCCTACCGCGCGTCGACGGCGCCGGCGCCCTATGACGATATCGCGCCCTTCGCCCAGGCGCTGGTTTCGGCCAACCCCGACCGCGTGATCTGGGGCAGCGACTGGCCGCACACCGATGCCGCCCGCATTCCCGGACGGGCGCCGGCCGACATCGCGCCGTTCCTTCAGGTCGATGACGGGCTGATGCTGAACCAGCTGGCGCGCTGGGTGCCGGATGCCGCCCTCAGGCAGAAAATCCTGGTCGGGAATCCGGCCCGGCTTTATGGCTTTTGAAAGCCCGGCTTTGTCGCTCGTGAGAATATGTAACGCCTTGTCCCGGTTAGATTTGTGAAATACCGTTAGGCCCTGATGCGACCAGCGGCGGGGCCTCGATCTTGCCTGTTCCGGAAATTGCAAAACGGCGCGACCAGCGGCTGACCCATCTGCTGAACCGGTGGCGTCTGTGGGCGCCGCTCGCGATCGTCCTGATCGCCGCTTTGGTCTCGAGTCTGTCCTCGCCCTCCTTACCCAAATGCATGGTTAGCCATTCCGCGGGAGACACGTTCCAGGACGCGGCGATCCTGAAATTCCGCTGTGTCGGCAGTTTCGTCGTCGATTACGCGCCGGCCATCTCAGCGGTCGCTGAGGGCGGAATCGCGCTCATCATGTTCGTGCTGTGGGTCTATATCTCCGACGTGCTGAAGAATGCCGCGGCCCAGTCCGACCTGATCCGCCACTCGGTCGAGCTGACCCGCGTCGCGCTGGTGTCGAGCGCCCCGCCGGCGCTCACCTTCCGCGGCTTCTCGCTGGCCGAGCGCAGCTTTGGCGAGAAGCAGCGTGTCCAGGTGAATTTCACCGTCACCAACCGGGGTGGAACCATGGCGACGATCACCGATACCGGCGCGGCCATCGTCTTCGTCCAGTCGACCCTGCCGCCCGATGTCGGTTTCGCCAAGCGCGCAATCACCAATGTCACCCTGCGCAGCGGCGAGGCGACCAACTGGCCGGTCTCCTCGGCGCAGCCGCTGACGGCGGCCGAGGTCAACGCGCTCTATCAGGGGACGGCCAAGATCGTCTGCGTCGGCTATTTCACCTACAAGGACGATTTCGGCTCCATCCGCAACAGCGGCTTCGCACGCGAGTACGACCTGGCGCGCCGCCGCTGGTCGATCCTGGCCGACCCGGACTACGAATACGCTTCCTGATACCTGGTACGATTTTCGCCAACGATAGCGCTTGCGTGCCGCCCGGCCGCCATGCGGTAAAATGACCAACCATGAAAGAAGACCCCTGGAAGGCGCTTCATCGCTATTGGCTGCTGAAACATCAGAACGGGCAGCCGCCGTCGCGCAGGGACCTGGATCCGCTGGTCGAGCGCATTATCTTGCGCTGTTTGGAGAAAGACCCTCAGCAGCGTCCGGCTTCGGCCATTCAAGTCGCCGCGGCTTTGCCCGGCGGCGATCCGCTGCACGCGGCGCTCGCGGCGGGCGAGACGCCGTCGCCGGAGATGGTTGCGGAGGCGGGGGAAAAGACCTGCTCGCGCCCCGTGGTCCGCTCCCGCTTTTTGGTCGCGATCATTTTTGGATTCTGCC
>CAZNNJ010000707.1:0-3431 GCA_964574305.1 uncultured Rhodospirillales bacterium
GGAGGCCCGGCAAAATGACCCGCTTCGACGCCGCCGGCGCCATCCTGCTCGCTTCAGAGAACCCGGTCCGGACTTGCCTGGAGGCGATCCAGGCGCTCGGCGGCGCCGGCTACCTCAAGGAATTCCCGGTCGAACGCTATCTGCGCGACGCCAAGCTCTACGATATCGGCGCCGGGACCAACGAGATCCGCCGCTTCCTCATCGGCCGGGAGCTCATCGGCGCATGACCGTGCTTTCCACCTCTATCGACCGCTCCGCGGAAAGCTTCACTCGGAACGCCGCGCTCAACGGTGACCTGGCCACGACGCTCAGGTCGCGTGCCGCAGAGGTCGCCGAAGGCGGCTCGGCAGAGGCGCGGAAGCGTCACACCGCCCGCGGTAAGCTGCTGCCGCGTCAGCGCGTGGAGTATCTCCTCGACCCCGGCTCCCCGTTTCTCGAAATCGGCCAGTTCGCCGCGTTCGGCCTCTATGGCGGCGAGGCGCCCGGCGCTGGACTCATCACCGGAATCGGCCGAGTGCGCGGGCGCGAGGTGATGATCGTCGCCAACGACGCCACGGTGAAAGGCGGCGCGTATTTCCCGCTGACGGTGAAGAAGCATCTGCGTGCGCAGGAGATCGCGCTCGAGAACCGGCTGCCCTGCCTCTATCTGGTCGATTCCGGTGGCGCCAACCTGCCGCACCAGGCCGAGGTCTTCCCCGACCGCGACCACTTCGGCCGCATCTTCTTCAACCAGGCGCAGATGTCGGCCAAGGGCATCCCGCAGATCGCCTGCGTGATGGGCTCCTGCACGGCCGGCGGCGCCTACGTGCCGGCGATGAGCGACGAGACCGTCATCGTCCGCAACCAGGGCACGATCTTCCTCGCCGGCCCGCCGCTGGTGAAGGCTGCGACCGGCGAGATCATCTCGGCCGAAGAGCTGGGCGGCGCCGAGACCCATGGCCGGCGCTCGGGCGTTGTCGACCATGTCGCCGCCAATGACGAGCACGCCATTGAGATCGTCCGCAACATCGTCGGCCGGCTGAACCGCCCCAAGCAGGTCGATATCGAGATTGCCGCGCCGGTGCCGCCGAAGCTGGATCCGGCCGACCTCTACGGCATCATCGCCGAGGATGTGCGCGCACCATACGATGTGCGCGAGGTGATCGGGCGCATCGTCGACGGCTCGGAGCTCGACGAGTTCAAGGCGCTCTACGGCACGACTTTGGTCTGCGGCTTCGCCCGCATCTGGGGCAATCCGGTCGCGATCCTGGCCAATAACGGCGTGCTGTTCTCCGAGAGCGCCCAGAAGGCGGCGCATTTCATCGAGCTCGCCTGCCAGCGCCGCATCCCGCTGGTGTTCCTGCAGAACATCTCCGGCTTCATGGTCGGCGGCAAATACGAGGCCGGCGGCATCGCCAAGGACGGCGCGAAGATGGTCACCGCGGTGGCGACGGCGACCGTGCCCAAGTTCACCGTCATCATCGGCGGCTCGTTCGGCGCCGGCAATTACGGCATGTGCGGCCGGGCCTATTCCCCGCGCTTCCTGTTCACCTGGCCGAACAGCCGGATCTCGGTGATGGGCGGCGAGCAGGCGGGGTCGGTGCTCGCGACCGTCAAGCGCGACGGGCTGGAGGCCAAGGGCGAGAGCTGGAGC
The DNA here is from genome assembly GCA_964574305.1 of uncultured Rhodospirillales bacterium. Lineage (GTDB taxonomy): Bacteria > Pseudomonadota > Alphaproteobacteria > BOG-932 > Roseiterribacteraceae > BOG-932. Next base: position 1,634 of record CAZNNJ010000707.1, read on the forward strand.
CAGGAGGACGAGGCGGCGTTCAAGGCGCCGATCCGCCGGCGCTACGAGGAAGAGGGTAATCCCTACTATGCCAGCGCCCGGCTGTGGGACGACGGCATCATCGACCCGGTCCAGACCCGCGACGTGCTGGGGCTGGCGATCTCGGCCAGCCTGAACGCCCCCATTCCCGAAGCGCCGCGCTTCGGCCTGTTCCGGATGTGACCCCGATGCTCGGCTCCCTCCTGATCGCCAATCGCGGCGAGATCGCCCGCCGCGTCATCCTCACTGCGCGCCGCCTCGGCATCCGCACCGTCGCGGTCTATTCCGACGCCGATGCCGATGCGCCGCATGTCCGCGAGGCCGACCGCGCCGTGCGCATCGGGCCGGCGCCGGCGCGCGAAAGCTATCTGGTCCAAGAGGCGATCCTGGCCGCCGCGCGCGAGACCGGCGCGGAGGCGATCCACCCCGGCTACGGCTTCCTGTCGGAGAACGCTGAATTCGCCGAGGCGGTGGTCGCTGCTGGCCTCGTCTGGGTCGGCCCGCCGCCGGCAGCGATCCGGGCGATGGGCCTGAAGGATGCGGCCAAGCGGCTGATGCAGCGGGTCGGCGTGCCGACCACGCCGGGCTATCTGGGCGACGACCAAACCGACGCCCGGCTCACTGCCGAGGCCGATCAGATCGGCTATCCGGTGCTGATCAAGGCGGTGGCCGGCGGCGGCGGCAAGGGCATGCGCAAGGTCGACGGCGCCACCGATTTCCTGGAGGCGCTGGCCTCCTGCCGGCGCGAGGCGGCGGCAAGCTTCGGCGACGACCGGGTCCTGATCGAGCGCTATGCCAGCCGGCCGCGCCATATCGAGGTCCAGGTCTTCGCCGACCGCCACGGCAACGCCGTCCATCTGTTCGAGCGCGATTGCTCGCTGCAGCGCCGGCATCAAAAGGTGATCGAGGAAGCCCCGGCCCCCGGCATGGACGCCGCCACACGGGCCGTCATTTGCGACGCGGCGATTCGAGCAGCGAAGGCGGTTGCCTATGAAGGGGCCGGCACCGTCGAGTTCATCGCCGACGCCTCCGAGGGGCTGCGGCCGGACCGGATCTGGTTCATGGAGATGAACACAAGGCTGCAGGTCGAGCATCCAGTCACCGAGATGATCACCGGACAGGATTTGGTCGAATGGCAGATCCGGATCGCCAGCGGTGAGGCCCTGCCCTTGAGCCAAGACCAGCTACGCATCCAAGGCCACGCGATCGAGGCGCGGCTCTATGCGGAAAATCCGGCCAACGGGTTCCTGCCGTCGGTCGGCACGTTGAGCCATTTCCGCCTGCCGGAGGACCGGATCCGGGTCGATGCCGCCGTGGTCGAAGGCGACCAGGTCACCGCGTTCTACGATCCGATGATCGCCAAGCTGATTGCCTTCGGTCCGACCCGGCGCAGCGCCGCGGAGAGCCTTGCCGATGCGTGCGATGCCGTCGAAGTCTGGCCGGTCCGGACCAATGCCGCCTTCCTCAGCCGTTGCCTGCGCCAAACGGATTTTCGCAAGGGGGCGATCGACACCGGGTTCATCGCGGTGCATGGCGCCGCCCTGACCGACGAGAGCGCGCCAAACGCAGATGTGCTCCAAGCCGCCGCGCGGGCGGGACTGCCTGTTGCAGCTAGGGAGAGTGCCTGGGACGCTCTCCCTGGTTTCCGCGTCAACGCCAGGGCTGGATTTACAGTCCGACTGCAGCATGGGGAACATCGGCATACGATTTCGGTGGATCCCCATAGTCCTGCACCGAAAGCCAATGGCTTGCTGGCTGACGGACAGATTATTGTATTTGA
>CAZNNJ010000708.1:0-3429 GCA_964574305.1 uncultured Rhodospirillales bacterium
TGATGGTCGATCTGGGGATGGGGTTCGCCGGCGACCGGGTGCCCGGCGTCGATCTGGTCGTGCCCGATCCCACCTTCATCTCCGAACGCCGCAAGGACCTGGTCGGCCTGGTGCTGACCCACGCGCATGAGGATCACCTCGGCGCGGTGCCGTTCCTGTGGCCGCGCCTGCGCTGCCCGGTCTATGCCACCCCCTTCACCGCCGCCGTTCTGCGGATGAAGCTGATCGAGCACAATCTGCAGAACGAGGTCGAGATCAATGAGATCCCGCTCTCGGGCGCCTTCAGCCTGGGGCCGTTCGACCTGCGCTATATCGACGTCACCCACTCGATCCCCGAGCCCAACCTGCTGACGATCACCACGCCGGCCGGCACGCTGGTCCATACCGGAGACTGGAAGATCGATCCTGGCCCCGTCGTCGGCAGGCTGACCGATGTCGATGGGTTGAAGGCGGTCGGCGACGCCGGCGTGTTGGCGATGATCGGCGATTCCACCAACGCGACCACGCCCGGCCACTCCCGGTCGGAGGCCGACCTCCAGGAGAGCCTGAAGGCGCTGTTCCCGCGTTACAAACAGCGGATCGTGGTCGCCTGCTTCTCCTCCAACGTCGCGCGCATAGAGAGCGTCGCGCTGGCCGCCGCCACCTGCGGCCGTCAGGTCGCGATCGTCGGACGCTCGCTCTGGCGCATCGTCGAGGCTGCGCGCGAGACCGGCTATCTCACGAATATCCCGACCCTGCTGACCGGGCGCGAGGCGGCCCAGCTCGACCGAAATGAGGTCGTCTATCTCTGCACCGGCAGCCAGGGTGAGCCGCGCTCGGCCTTGGCGCGGATCGCCGGCAACAACCATCCGGAGCTCACGCTCGATGCCGGCGACACGGTGATCTTCTCGGCCCGGCCGATCCCGGGCAACGAGGTCGAGATCGCCCAGATGCAGAGCCGCCTGCTCAAGCGCGGGATCGAGATCGTCACCGCCAAGCAGGAATTCGTCCACGTCTCCGGCCATCCGGCGCAGGACGAGCTGGTCGAGATGTATCAGTGGATCCGCCCGAGCGCGGCCATCGCCGTCCATGGCGAATATCTTCACATGGCCGAGCATGCGCGGATCGCCCGTGAGTGCCAGATCGAACATACGGTGGTGCCGGCGAACGGCGATATCATCCGCGTCCGCCCCGGCGCCGCCCCCGAGACGATCGGCGAGGCGCCGGTCGGCACCTTGGCGGTCGACGGCAAGCGGCTGATCGCGGTCGACAGCGCCGTGATCAAGGGCCGCCGCCGCCAGATCGAACAGGGCGGGGCGGTCGCCACCGTGGTGCTGGACTTCAAGGGCCGGCTGATGGCGCCGCCGCAAATTTCCGCCACCGGGCTCTTGAGCGCCGACCACGATCAGGCAGCCCTGCAGCAGGTCGTCACCGATCTGGAGCGCGAACTGGAGAGCCTGCCAGGCGGCCTGCTGCGCAACGATGCCGAGGTCAAGGAGACGGCGCGGCTGGCGGTACGCAAGACCCTGTTCGGCCTGACCGGCAAGAAGCCGGCGGTCGATGTCCACCTCGTCCGCGTCGCCTGATCGGGGGGGGCGCGATGGGTGGCTGGGTTACCGGAATCGCCGTCTATGTCCTGATCTGGTGGGTCTCGCTGTTCCCGGTCCTGTCGATCGGCGCCAACCGCTCGGCGGACCCGCTGCCGGGCACGCCGGAAAGCGCGCCGGACAATCCGCGCCTGCTGTTCAAGTTCGCGCTCACCACTGGCATCGCCACGGTGCTGTGGCTGGCCCTCTATGCGGCGGAGCAGGCCGACCTCATCTCATTCCGCGATCTTGCGCGGCAGCTGGCCGGGCCGGAAGGTTGACGGTTTGCCACCGCGGTCGACAGCTTTTCCACGAGCCCATGTTGATTTTCCGGGACCTAACCGTTAGGTAGATGCCCTGCCTTGACGACCCCATCGTCTAGAGGCCTAGGACACTGCCCTTTCACGGCGGTAACAGGGGTTCGAATCCCCTTGGGGTCACCAGGTTTTCAGCTTGTTTGTGCCAATCTTGTGCCAATGTGAAATTGGAAAGGTTGGACCATGAGCAAACTGAAGCGCGAATCAGCGACGGATCCCGCCACCGGCAAGCTTCTCCCTCAGGGCGTTTGGTATCGCGGGCCCGGCCAGTACCTGGCCCGGAAGCTCGTCAACAATAAGCGAATAGCAAAGACGTTCGACAGCGCCAAAAAGGCCAGCGACTGGATCAAGACCGTCGAGGTCGACAGACGGCGCGGAGTGTTTGTCGATACGACGGCGGCCGAACGCGTGAGTCTCGGCAGCGTCCTTCGCACCTACCAGCTCGAAGTGCTGGCTGACGATCCCACAAGGGTGGTGCTCGACGACGATGGGAAGCCCTCCCCCTATCGGCCGATGCGGCCGGTGACTGAGCGGATGACCACTGAGTTGCTTGGTGCCTCCCAGGAAATCACCTTCATCGATGTGATCCTGCGCGACGAGGTTTGCGCCATCCGGATGGCCGTCCTCACCGCGGCTGACATGGCGCAGTTTCGTAATCGCATGAAGCTGGCCGACTATGCGCCGTCGACCATTGTTCGGCGTCTGAACCTCATCGCCCGCGCGATCAACGTCGCGCGCCTGGAATGGGGGATCAACCTCCCGACCAATCCGGCCGACGCGTCCCAGTGCGCCCGACCCAAGGGTGCGGACCGAAAGCGTGATCGCATCCTTCAGTCGGCACCGACGCAGCCGCTCGTGCCGGTAGCGGGGCAGGGAATCCCCGCGAATGTGCCGGCCGGGAACCTGCCAGCTGTACGGGTGCTCAAGGGAGAGGTCATCCCGCCGCTCTCTGAGCGCGAGGACTTCGTACGGGGCGAAGAGGAACGGCTCCTCGATAGCTGTGCGCTGCAGCCGATCGAGACGCCCGACTCGTGGTTGGTCGCCGCGGTGCGGCTGGCGATCGCAACAGCGATGCGTCAGGGCGAGATCTGTGCGCTGGAGTGGCCGCAAGTCGACTTCACGCGGCGGACGATCGCCGTCCTGGGGCCGGAGCGCTGGGATGGTAACCGCTGCACCAAGAACCGAACTGTGCGGATCATCCCCATGCTCGATGATGCCTACGACATCCTGATGGCGATACCGCGGGGCCAGGATCGCAGGGTCATCAAGCTCGGCCAGAACGCGCTCAAGATGCGCTTCCGGCGGGCTGTCGATCGGGCTGGGTTGGTGGACCTGACGTTCCACGATCTGCGCCATGTTGGCACCTCGCGCCTGGCCAAGATCTATCGGGACCCTCTGAGCCTGAGGCTGGTGACCGGGCATAAGGACCTCAAGAGCCTCGCGCGCTACTTCCACAAGACCCCTGAAGACCTGCTTGCGGAGGCAGGTCAAGTAGTGGTGCCGTCAGTCCCGCCGCCCGTGCCGCTGTTGCGCGCTCAGGCGCCGCT
>CAZNNJ010000709.1:0-3426 GCA_964574305.1 uncultured Rhodospirillales bacterium
GGGCAGGGAAGACTAAATGGCGTCCTGTACTTAATGGTCGATGACCAGTACCGGTGTCTTCGCCCCCGCGCCGAACAGAATCATCAGCGTGTTCTGGCCGCGCTCGGCTTCGGACAGGATCGAATCGCGATGATCCGGGATGCCGGAGATCACACGGACCTCGCAGGCGCCGCAGATGCCCTGCTCGCAGGAGCTTACCGTGCGGACACCGGCGGCGCGCAAGGCAGCGAGGATCGATTGGCCCTGATTCACCTGGATCGAGCGCCTGGATTTGGCGAGTTCGACGGTGAAGCCGCCCTCGGTCGCCGGGGCCTCCTTGGCGCTGAAATATTCGAGATGGATTTGCGTATCGGGGAAACCCGCCGCTTTGGCGGCGGCGGTGAAGGCATCCATCATCGGGACGGGGCCGCAGCAATAGAGATGGGTCTCAGCCGGAAGACGGGCCAGTGCAGGGCGGAAATCGAACACGCCGGCGGCCTCGTCGTCGAAATGCAGGCCGGGCGCCGTCACCGCCGCGATCTCCTTGAGGAAAGCCGCCCCGGCGCGTGCCCGGCAAGCATAGTGAAATTCGAACAGCCGGCCGAGTTCGGTCAGCCGCGTCGCCATGTGGAGCAGTGGCGTCACGCCGATGCCGCCGGCGAAGAAGGCGGAATAGGGAGCGTCCTCGGCCAGGGGGAACAGGTTGCACGGCGGCGTGATCTTCAGGATCTGGCCGACCTTGAGCTGCTCATGGATGTGACGCGACCCGCCGCGACCGCCTTCGTCGCGCAGCACGCCGACGATGTAGCGCCCGGCGCCGCTGCCCGGCAGCAGGGAATAGTGCCGCTCGCCGATTCCCGGCAGGTCGATGCCGATATGGCTGCCCGCCGTCACCGGCGGCAGATCACGGCCAGCCGCATCGGCGAATTCGAAGACGCTGATGCCGTCGGTCTCATAGCTGATGCGGATCAGGCGGGCGTCGATATCGGTCGGGTTCATGTCGCGGGCTCGGCGCCTCTCGTCAGGTCCATGCCCCATCGTTCTACGCCGATAATCGGATCGTGCACAACCATATGTGACTTTGGTTTCAACCAATTTTGTAAATTGGTGCGGAAATTGGTTGCGCCGGTCGGTGTTTTTTGCTGTGATGCAGCATGAGTTTGGCGCTGCGAAAAGGGAAGGGCGAATGACCTCGCCCTCGCTCCTCATCCGGGACGGGCTCGTCGTGACGGTCGACCCGGCGCGGCGGGTGATCGAACGTGGCTTCGTGGCCATCGCCGACGACCGCATCCTGTCGGTCGGGCCGATGGAGCACTGTCCCGAGGCCGGTTCGGCCCAGGTGATGGACGCCTCCTGCCAAGCCGTCCTGCCGGGCTTCGTCAACGCCCATGTCCATACGTTCGACATTCTCCTGCGCGGCGGCTTGGCGGAGGATCGCGGCCTCTACGACTGGCTGTGCAATATCGTCCTGCCGGGTACCCAGGCCTATGCGGACGAGGAGGTCAGCACTGCGGCGCGGCTGTTCTGCCTGGAGGCGGTAAGGGGCGGTGCGACGACCATCGTCGACAATGTCGAGAGCAAGTTCGACCGCTGGGAACGCTATGCCGAACTGATCACCGCGGCCTATGCCGAGTGCGGCATCCGCGGCGTCTATTCGCAGATGTTCTACGACTACACCCCGCCGGACATCGAAACCCTGTTCAAGGCGATCAAGGCGCGGTCCCCGGATGTCGACCACGATCTCGGCGTCTATGCGCTGGACGGCGCACTGTCGAAAACCGAGGCGATCATGCGCCGGCATCATGGCGGGGCGGACGGGCGCATCTCGGTCTGGCCCTCGCCCGGGGTGGCAGTTCTGTGCTCGCGCGAGGGCCTGCTCGGCGCCAAGGCGCTGGCGAGCCTGTACGGCGTGCGCGTCGGCCTGCATCTCGGCGAATCCCCGGCCGACCGGATGCAGCACGGTATGACCAGCATCGAATATCTGAATGCCGTCGGCTTCTTGGGGCCGGACATATTGGCCGCCCACTGCGTCCAGTTCACCGACAAGGATATCCGTATCCTGGGGGCGAGCGGCACCAATGTCGTGACCAATCCGGTCAGCAACCTCTATCTCGGCAATGGCATCGCCCGGGTGGCGGAGATGATCCAGGCTGGGGTCAGGGTCGGGCTCGGAACCGACGACGCGATTGCCAATGGCAGCGCCAACATCCTGGCCGACATGAAAACATTGGCACTGGTTCAGAAAGGCCATTACCGCGACGCCGCCGCCATCACCGCGGAGAAGGTAATCGAGATGGCGACGATCGACGGCGCCGCCGCCATCGGCATGGCGGATGAGATCGGCTCGCTGGAGCCCGGCAAGAAGGCCGATATCACGATCCTCAATCTGCGCGCCGCGCATCTGGTGCCGCGCCACAGCGTGGCCTCGGTCATCGTCTATCAGTGCCGTGGCGACGAGGTCGATACGGTGATCGTCGACGGGCGGGTCATCCTGCGCCGTGGGCAGCCGACCTGGCTGACCGGCGAGGCGGAGGAAGACCTCATGCTGCGGGCGCAGTCCGCATCGGAGCGCGTTTCCGCGGCTGCCCGGCTGCCCCGGCATGACGATACGACCTGGGTGACGCGACGCGCCTAGGCCGATGGATCAGTTGTTCGTTTTTCGAGGGATAGGAGATCGAGATGATCGAAGTTTCCAGCCACGTCCGCAGGATCGTCGACGACATGGAGGCTTCCACGAGCGACGTGGCGTCGGCTGTCACCATGCCGCGCGAGGCCTACACGTCCGAAGCCTTCTTCGAGCTGGAGAAGGAAGCGATCTTCATGAAGGAGTGGCTGGCGGTCGGCCATCAGAGCCAGATCCCCGACCCGGGCGATTATTTCTCGCTGACCGTTGCCGACGAGCCGGTGATCCTGGTCCGCACCCAGGATGGCACGATCAATGCCCTGTCGGGTGTCTGCCGGCATCGCGGCTTTCCGCTCACCACCGGCGCATATCACGCGCACGGCAATTGCGACACGATTGTCTGTCCCTATCACAAATGGGCTTATGACCTGGAAGGCGAGATCGTCACCGCGCCGCATATGCGCCAGACGATCGATATGGAAACGCTGAAGCGGACCGAGAGGCTGCCGAAGTTCCGGGTGGAGATCATCCAAGGCTTCATCTTCATCAATTTCGACAAGGATGCCGCGCCGCTGAAGCCGCAGGTCGCCAAGTTCGAGGAGGCAGTGAAGAACTACGACATCGAAAACCTGATCGCCCAGCCGACGATCGTGACCCCGAACCTGAACTACAACTGGAAGATATTGCACGAGAACGCGCTGGAGCCTTACCACACGCTGTTCGTGCATGACGTCTTCCACGAGAAGGCGCCGGCCACCAAGACCCCCTTCAGTGTATTTGCGGGTTTCCAATTACACAACCAGCCACCCACACGGTTCTCCCCG
>CAZNNJ010000710.1:0-3419 GCA_964574305.1 uncultured Rhodospirillales bacterium
GGAGGGCGTTGCTCGAAATTTCCAGGGCGGCCGCGGACGGGGTGAGGCGGCGGGTGCGGTTTTACAAGGTGCCCGGCGTCTCGGTGCTGCCGCGCGTGGTGCAGAAGCCGCACCCGGAGGTCTGGGTCGCCTCGACCAGCCTGGATGGGTTCCTGGCCGCGGCCGAGGGCGGCCATCACCTGCTGTGCATGCCGATCCTGAAGGGCATCGACGGGCTGGCCGCCGATGTCGCGAAATACAAGCAAAGGCTCGCCGATTGCGGCTTCGATCCAGCCACCCGCCGGGTTGCCATGATCGTGCCCTGGTATGTGGCGCAGCCGGGGGAGGACCTGGAGGATCAGGTCAGCGCCTTCATGTGGTACATCCGCCGGCAGGTGAACCTCATCGCCCCGCCAGGCTACCGTGATAGCCAGCACGCCACCTACCGCGTCTTCGGCCAGCTCGCCGCCGGCATGTCGGAGGAGAAGGCGCTGGAGGAGCTGACCCGCCATCGCATGATCGTGCTGTCGGACGTGGAGGGATCGCGCAAGGCGATGGAGGAATTCTTCGCCGCCGGCGCCACCGACGTCGTCCCGCAGTTCGAGGTCGGCGGGCTGGCCAACGAGCTCAGCATGCGGTCGATGGAATCCTTCGCCCGCGACGTCGCCGGGTTCGCTTCATGAAGCTGATCACCCGCACCGATCTAGGCCAGACCGCCCCGGGCAGCGGGCTGGTCTTCGCGCAGTCGCCGGCGGATTACGGCGTGTCGCTGGCGACGTCCGAGGTCGAGGCGATGCAGGCCCTATCGCGCCGGACCTTGGAGATCGCCGGGCTGGAGAAGAGCGACCGGGTGCTGCTGGCGGTCGCCCAGGACGGCTCACCCTCGGCGCATCTGCTGGCGCAGGCCGCCGGAACGCTTGCGGGCAGCGTCGCCGTCACACCGCCGAGGGGACGGCTGCGTCTGCTCACGACCATCCGTACCTTGAAGCCCAACACGCTGGTGATCACACCCTGCGGCGCGGCCGATCTGCTGGCGCGGCTCTATCTGGAATTCAACATCGACCCGGTCGAGCTCGAGCTGACCAAGATCGTCCTGTTGGGCGAGATCGCCTCGCCGGGCCTGCGCAAGCGGCTGGGCAAGGAGTTCGAGGCCGAGGTTTCGGAGCTCTATTGCGACCCGGTCTTCGGCGCGGCGCTGGCGGCGCGCAGCGGCGGTTCGTGGGAAGTGGCCGACGAACAAACGTTGGCGATTGCACCGATCGGAAATACCCCTCGCCCCAGCGGGGAGAGGGAGGGGCCCGCGCAGCGGGAGGGTGAGGGGGCAGCGAGTGCAGCGAGCCTTTCCACCGATCAGTCGCCTAACGGAAACACCCCCTCACCCGGAGCGCATGCGCGCTCCGACCTCTCCCCGCTGGGGCGAGGTTTTGAAGGCGAGATCGCGCTTCGTGCCACTTGGGCGAAAGCCTTCGCCGGCGCTGGCATCCGCACCGGGCAGGTCATCCAGGGCGCGGCGGGCGATGCAGGCCTGTTCAACCGTACCGTGGGCGAGCATGTGCTGGCGCGCGGCCAGTGGCTGTCCCTGCCCCGGCTGCGCAAGCAGCTTGCCCTGATCGACGGCGCGGCGCGCTGGAGCCTGACCATCGACCGGGGCGACCGGACGCTGGACAGCCTCGTCCTGACCGTCGGGCTGGATCGGGAAACCCTGGTTTCCAACCCGATGTGGACCGGGCGCATCCAGCAGGCCGTCGCCGCCACCACGCCGGTGAAGGTCGAGGTCAAGACCGAGCTTTCGACGCCGGATGACGGCCAGCCGAAGGAGGCGGTCATCGATCTGCGTGGCCACCATCTCGGCGCCGACCGGGCGAAGGTGGGCTGAAACATGGAGGTCGAACCGCTGCCGCCCTGGGCCAGCATCGGCCGCATGTTCGAGGATAATGCCGCCCAGTTCGGCGACGCGCCGGCCATTGTTGAGGGCGAGATCAAGCTGTCCTACAGCGACCTGCTGGGCAGGGCCCGCGCGGGGGCCAAGGCCCTGCTCGCCGCCGGCATCGGGCGCGGCGACCTCGTCGCCTTCTGGGCGCCGAACGGCTGGCGCTGGGCGGTGACGGCGCATGCGGTCTGGATGGTCGGCGGGGTGATCGTGCCGATCTCGAGCCGGCTGAAACAGCTCGAAGCCGGGCCGATCCTGGAGCGGACGGGCGCGAAAATCCTGTTCACCGTGGCGGAATGCGCCGGGGTCCGCTTCATCGACAGTTTGCATGACGCCTATGGCGCGGACCTGGCCGGTCTGCCCGCCCTGAAGCATCTCGTGCGTCTCGACGACGACGGCGGTTTCGACGGCTTCCTGAAGAGCAGCGCGGAAATCGCCGACGCGGCGCTGTACCACGCCACCAGCCAGGTCGGTGGCGAGGATGTCTGCGAGATCGTCTTCACCTCCGGCACCACCGGCGCGCCCAAGGGCGTGCAGCTCAGCCACCATCAGCTGATGCTGAGCTATTGGACCTGGAGCGGGATCGGGGGCTTGCGCTTCGGTGACAAATACCTGGTCATCACACCGTTCTCGCACGGCTTCGGCCTCAATGCCGGGATCGTCGCCTCGGCGCTGAGGGGCATGTGCATGGTCGTGCTCGATGTCTTCGAGCCGGAGCGCACCCTGGGCCTGATCCGCCGGCACGGCATCAATGTGATGGGCGGGCCACCCAACCTGTTCGCCCGGCTGATGGACGTGCCCGAGGTCGCCGCCGACCCGCCGAAATCGCTGCGCGTCGCCTTCCTGGGCGCGGCCAGCGTGCCGATGGAGGTATTGAAGCGCTGCCGCTCGGTGCTGGGCATCGAGCGCGTGATCAACGCCTATGGGCTGATGGAAGCATGCGTTGTGTCGATGACCCGGGCCGACGATCCGCCGGATGTGATCGCCGGCACCACCGGGCGGGCGCTTGAAGCGGTCGAGGTCAAGATCATCGACGAAAACGGAACGGAACTGCCCCTGGCAGCGCCGGGCGAAATCCTGGTCCGCTCCTATGGCGTCATGAAAGGCTATTGGAACGACCCGGCCCAGACCGCGGCCAGCCTGACGCCGGACGGCTGGTTCCATACCGGCGATATCGGCACGATCGACGCGGCGGGGAACATCGCCATCGTCGACCGCAAGAAGGACATGTTCATCTGCGGCGGCTTCAACGCCTACCCGGCCGAGATCGAGAACCTGCTGCTCAAGATCGGCGGCCTGTCGGCGGTGTCGGTGGTCGCGGTGCCGGACGAACTGCGTGGCGAGGTGCCGGTGGCCTTCGTCGTGCCGGCGGCGGAATCGGGCGTCGGGCCGGACACGGTGCTGACCTGGGCCAGGCGCAACATCGCCAGCTACAAGGTACCACGCCAGGTGCATGTGGTCAGCGCCCTGCCCCTCACCGCCCACGGGAAGGGGTTGAAAGACGATCACC
>CAZNNJ010000711.1:0-3419 GCA_964574305.1 uncultured Rhodospirillales bacterium
CGCCATATTTGCGCGACAGGCTGTTGGCGACCTGGACGAAGGGCAAGGTTACCCGCTTCAGCTCGGCGGCCGGGATGCCGCAGCCGGTATCGCTGACCGTCACCGCCGCCCGCGTGTTGGTGAAGCTGACCCGTACAGTCATCTTCCCGCCCGCCGGGGTGAATTTGATCGCGTTCGAGAAGATGTTGAGCAGCACCTGCTTCAGCTTCAGGAAATCGCCGCGGATATCGGGGCAGGTCTTGGGAATTTCGGTCGCGACCGCGATCTGGCCGTCATGCGCCATGCCCGATACCAGGGCCAGCGAAGTGTGGGCCAACTCGCACAGATCGACCGTTTCGATATCGAGCTCGAGCTGTCCGGCCTCGATCTTCGACAGGTCCAGAATGGTGTTGATGAGGTCGAGCAGATGCCGGCCGCTGCCGCTGACATCCGCCAGATATTCCGTATAGGAATCCGTCCAGCCGGTCTGGGCGACGCCATGTTCGATCAGCTCGGTGAAGCCGATGATGGCGTTGAGCGGGGTCCTGAGCTCATGGCTCATATTGGCCAGGAAGTCGCCCTTGGCACGGTTGCTTGCCTCTGCCTGCTCCTTGGCGCGTTGCAGCTCGTCATGGTTATGCCGGCGCTCGGTGATGTCGCGGCTGATGATGACCCAGCGCGAGCCGCCATTGGGCAGCTGCTGCACGGTCTTGACCCGCATCTCGACCCAGAAGACGCGCCCGTCCTTGCCGCCGGTCTCATACTCGACCGGCTCGCCGTCGTCCCGGCGCAGGGCCTCGGCCATCAGCTTCGCGCCCTGGCCGTTGATATCGTTATGCTCCATGACCTGGATCGGCTGGCCGATCAGCGCCTCCGGCGTGCCGCCGAACAGATCGGTGAACTTGTCGTTCACATAGAGGATGGTCGTCTGCGCCGGAGATTCGCCGTTGCTCTCGAAGACGGCGATCGAATCGGTGGAGCGGACGACCACCGAGCGCAGCAGCTCGACCTGATCCTCGGCCTCGCGCTCGCGGGTGATGTCGCGCATGGCGCCGGTGAACAGAACCGAGCCGTCGGGCTGGGGATGCGGCATCATCGACTGGCGAATCGAGCGCACCCGGTCCTTGCCGTCGCGTACCCGGTATTCGAAAGAGCAGATCAGCAGGCTTCTGGCCGACTCTTCCAGCTGGGCGCGGAAATTGAGCGGCTCGGGACCGCCGATCATCCGCGTATAGACGATCATCGGGTCCTTGCCGAACATGTCGGGCGTGAATTCGAGCAGGCGCCGCACCGACTCCGGGATCGGGGGAATATCGTAGATTCCGTCGGGGCTTCGGCGCATCTCCACCTGGGCGATGCTGAGGTCGGACGCCCCCGCGTCGAGCTGCTGCCGGGTGGCGCGGAGCAGTGCGCTGCCGGCATCGCGCTCGTCGGTCACGTCATAGGCATAGCGCAGGATGCCGCCCGTATGGGATCGCCGCTCCTCGATCCGAACAATCCGCCCATCTCCGTTCTTGTATTCGCTGGTACGCTCCTCACCGAAGCCGGCCAGCCGCTCCTGAAGCTCCTGTTTGGCGTCGCCGGTCGCCGGGTGGCCGGCGAAGATCTGCTCGGCGGTCAGCTTGGCCGCCGCCGCCTCGAGCATTTCCTTGTAGCTCAAGCCCGTTGCAAGGGTGAGCCCGACATGCCGGTATTCCTGGGCAAAACCTTCGTTCCATTCTACCAGCCTGTGATCGGCGTCGAATAGCGCGAAGCTGCTCGGAAACTGACCCGACATACCTTATCGCCTTCCCCTGCGCGGCATAGGACGGGATGCGATAGGATTACGATAGACGGCGCCGTTCAACAGCAACCGCCAGCCCCCGCATTTCCCGCCCTAAACCCGTATATAACCATACAAAACAGCCAGCGGGGGATATAAATAAAACGGCATTTATCTAAATTGATATACAATATGCCGCCGCGGTATTGATTTCTATCCGCGTAAATTCCGCGGCACGCGCGGCAGGTGGACGGTCTTCAACTCGAGATAGGGCAGCAGCCCTTCGGGCCCACCCTCGCGGCCGATGCCGGATTGCTTGAAGCCGCCGAACGGCACGGCGAAGTCGATCTTGAACGCGTTCTGGGCGAAGGTCCCGGTGCGCACGCCACGCGCGACGTCATAGGCCGCCTCGACATCGTTGGTGAAGACGGCGCCGTTGAGGCCATAAATAGAATCGTTGGCGATGCGGATGGCGTCGGTGACGTCGTCATAGGGGATGACGCTGACCACCGGGCCGAAGATCTCCTCCTGCGCGATGGTCATGGAATTGTCGACATTGGCGAACAGGGTCGGTTCGACGAAATAGCCGCGATTAAGGCCGGTGGGCCGGCCGCCGCCTGTCGCAAGCTTGGCGCCCTGCTCCTTGCCCTTGGCGATATAGCCCTCGACCCGGTCGAGCTGCCGCTTCATGGCGAGCGGCCCGAGCTGGGTGTCTTCGCTGCGGGAATTGCCGACGCGGATGCCCTGCATCGAGCTGGCGAAGGCATCGACGAACTCATCATGGCGCTTCCTGGAGACGACGACGCGGGTCAGCGAGGCACAGACCTGGCCGTTCAGCCGGCACATGCCGGGGGTCAAGGTCGAGACCACGTCGGCGATATCGATATCGTCCAGCACGATCGCGGCCGACTTGCCGCCCAGCTCGAGCGTCACGCGGGCCATGCGGTCGGCGCAGACAGTCGCGATACGGCGGCCGGCGATGGTGCTGCCGGTGAAGGCGACCTTGTCGATGCCCGGCCGGCAGACGAGATAGTCGGCCACCTCGCGATGGGTGGTGACGAGATTGACCACGCCCTGCGGCAGACCCGCCGCCTCCATGCATTCGGCCAGGATATAGGCGTCGAGCGGGGTTTCCGGCGACGGTTTCATCACCACCGTGCAGCCGGCCAGCAGCGCCGGCGCCACCTTGCGCACCATGGTGCCGAGCGGTCCGTTCCACGGGCAGATCGCGGCGACGACACCCACCGGCTCGCGCACCACCATCGACACGCCGCCGCCGAAGCCGGGCTGGCGCTCCTCCTCCCAAGGGAAGGTCGCGGCCATGTCGGCGAAATATTCGAAGGTCTTGGCCGAATCGATGCCCGCCGTCTTGGTGAAGGAAGACAGGGCGCCCATCTGCTCGGTCCAGACATAGGCGAACTCGTCGTTGCGGGCGCGCAGCTGCTGGGCGATGGCGCGCATTTTGTCGGCCCGCTCCGCATGGGAGAGATGCGGCCACGGCCCCGCATCGAAGGCCTTGCGGGCAGCGGCGACGGCCCTGTCGATATCGGCCTCGCGCGCCTCGGCGATGCGGATGATCGTCTCTTCGGTGTTGGGCGAGACCACATCGATCATGTTGTCGGTCGACGGCTTCACCCACTGCCCATCGATGAACAGGCGGTCGGGATGCTTGATGCCA
>CAZNNJ010000712.1:0-3409 GCA_964574305.1 uncultured Rhodospirillales bacterium
CCCGCGCCCTCGATCAGCACGATATCGGCCTCGGCCTTCAGGCTCTCGAACGCCTCGACGATCCGGGGTAAGAGGCCCGCCTTCATGCCCTGGAAATCGCGCGCCATGGCATTGCCGACCACCTGGCCCAGCACCACGACCTGTGAGCCGACATCGCTCTGCGGCTTCAGCAGGACGGGGTTCATCCGGACCGAGGCCGGCACCCGGCAGGCCCGTGCCTGCAGCGCCTGGGCCCGGCCGATCTCGCCGCCATCGGCTGTGACGGCGGCGTTGTTCGACATGTTCTGCGGCTTGAACGGCCGGACCCTGAGTCCCCGATTGGCCAGTGCCCGGCACAGGCCGGTAACGATCAGCGATTTGCCGACGTCCGACCCGGTGCCCTGGAACATCAGCGCCTTGGCGGTCAAAACTCGATCCCAGCCTGCGCCTTCACTCCGGCGGCGAAATGATGCTTCACCAAGGTCATCTCCGTCACCAGGTCGGCGATGGCGACCAGTTCCGGCTTGGCGTTGCGGCCGGTCACCATGATGTTGAGATCGTCCCGCCGCCCTTTGAGCGCCGCCAGCACCTCGTCGAGCGGCAGGTACTCATAGCGCAGCGCGATATTGAGCTCGTCCAGCACCAGCAGGCGGATGGAAGGATCGTCCATCAACTCCCGCGCCTTGCCCCAGGCGCGGGTCGCGGCGGCGATGTCACGCTGCCGGTCCTGCGTCTCCCAGGTGAAGCCCTCGCCCATCGTGTACCATTGAATCAGGTCGGAAAATCGCTCCAGCGCATGCTTCTCCCCCGTGTCCCAGGCGCCCTTCACGAACTGCACCACCCCCACCGGCCAGCCATGGCCCAGGGCGCGCAGCACCAGGCCGAAGGCCGCCGTCGACTTGCCTTTGCCGGGGCCGGTATTGACCATCAAAAGTCCCTTGGCGGTAATCGTCTTCGACGCCACCTCGGCATCCTGCACCTGCTTGCGCCTGGCCATCTTCTCCGCATGGCGGCGGTCGGCGTCATCGGTTTCGGTCATGATCGGGTTTCCATGGTCGTCAGACCTTTACACGGCGGCAGCTTGAGCACAAAGTATTACTCTTACAGGTAAGAGTAGGAAATTGAGATGCGCATCACGTCGAAAGGTCAGGTGACCATTCCCGTGGACATTCGGGAGCAGGCAGGCCTGCTTCCCCACACGGAGGTTGAGTTCGAATTCGACGGCGGCGCGGTGCGGATCGTGCCAGCCAAGAAGCGGACGGCCGACAGTCGAGGTGCGCGTGTCGTCGCGCATTTGAGTGGTCGAGGCGGCGGCGGCATGAGCACCGATGAGATCATGGCATTGACGCGCGGCGACTGATGTCGGGCGTTCTCGTTGACAGCAACGTCTTGCTCGATCTCATCACTCGGGACCCGACCTGGTATTCGTGGTCAGCGAATGCCATCGAAAACGCGGCCAACACGTCTCGGTTGGTCATCAATGCGATCATCTACGGCGAAGTGTCGGTCTTCTATTCGCGGATCGAGGATCTGGATAGCGCTTTGCCCAAATCGATGTTCGACCGTGAGTCGCTTCCGTACGATGCCGGTTTCCTCGCTGGGAAGGCGTTCCTGAGCTATCGCCGGCGCGGGGGAACCCGGCATTCGTCGTTGCCCGATTTCTTCATTGGCGCGCATGCAGCCATTACTGGCTACAGGCTGCTGACTCGCGACGCAGCCCGTTATCGCACCTATTTTCCGACCTTGACGCTGATCGCGCCAAACTGAGTAGGTCGCTCGAAGATTGACAGCACGCCTCCTCCCGCCGCAAACAAGTCCCTGGTTCGGCGGTCCCTCGTGAGGACGAGGGTGAAACGGGAATGCGGATGGCTTTCGGGCCGAGACCGCAGCTGCCCCCGCAACTGTAGGCGGTGAGCCGCGCGCGATATCGATGCCACTGGGAAACCGGGAAGGCGGCGCGATGGCCAGGATCCGCGAAGCCAGGAAACCGGCCGGCGAACCAGGTGTCCACAGCCCTTGGGCTGACGCGACGGGCGGGGTGCCCCGGCGCGGTTTCCTTGGGCCCGCGGCTCATGCACCCGGAGTTCAGGATTCCAGACATGCAGCCTATGGCAAAAATCCCGGTCACCATCGTCACCGGCTTCCTCGGCTCGGGCAAGACCACGCTGATCCGCCACGTGATCGAGAATGCGGGCGGCCGCCGGCTGGCGCTGATCATCAATGAATTCGGCGATGTCGGCGTCGACGGTTCGATCCTGAAATCCTGCGGCATCGACACATGTCCCGAGGAGAATATCGTCGAGCTGGCCAATGGATGCCTGTGCTGCACCGTCGCCGACGATTTCATCCCGGCGATCGAGGCCCTGCTGGCCGTTGAGCCCCGGCCGGAGCAGATCGTCATAGAGACGTCCGGCCTGGCGCTGCCCAAGCCGCTGGTCAAGGCGTTCGATTGGCCCGGCATCCGCACCCGCGTGACGGTCGACGGCGTGATCGCGGTAGTCGACGGCGCCGCCGTCGCCGACGGCCGCTTCGCCGACGATCCGGAAAAGCTCGCCGCCCAGCGCGCCGCCGACAGCTCGATCGACCACGACAACCCGCTGGAGGAGGTCTATGAGGACCAGCTTCTCTGCGCCGACCTGATCGTGCTGAACAAGGCGGATCTGATCACCGCCGATACGGCGTCGCGCGTCACCTTGGAAATCCAGGCGACCGTGCCGCGCGCGGTGAAGGTGGTGGAGACGCGCGAGGGCCGTATCGACCCCGCCATCCTGCTCGGCCTCGGCGCCGCTGCCGAGGACGATCTCGCCAACCGCCCGTCGCACCACGACACGGAGGAGGGGCACGATCACGACGATTTCGAAAGCTTCGTCGTCGACATCCCGGCCACGTCCGATCCCGCCGCCCTGCTGGCCCATCTCGCCGGCGTCGCCGGGCAGCATGACGTGCTGCGCATGAAGGGCTTCATCGAGGTCGCCGGCAAGCCGATGCGCTTGCTGATCCAGGGTGTCGGCCAGCGCTTCCGCCAGCAGTTCGACCGCGCCTGGGCGCCCGGCGAGGAACGCCGCAGCCGGCTTGTCGTGATCGGTGAAAAGGGCCTCGATCGCGCCGCCATCGCTGCCGCGCTTGGGGGCTAGGCGCCGCAAATGCATATGCTGCGCGTCGAGACCCGGTCGATCGACGGCACGGCCGAGGCCGTGGACCTCGACCAGACCCCGGCCGATATCGTCGCGTTGTCTTTCACCGACACGGATCTTTCCGTTTTGGCGGCGGCCTGGGAGACGCACCGCGAGGCCCTGCCCAGCCTGCGCCTGGCCAACCTGACCGCGCTGCGCCATCCCTTCTCGGTCGATCTCTATCTCGAAAAGGTGATTGCGAAGGCCAGGTTCGTCCTGGTCCGCCTGCTCGGCGGCAAGGATTACTGGCGCTATGG
>CAZNNJ010000713.1:0-3403 GCA_964574305.1 uncultured Rhodospirillales bacterium
GTCTTCTTGGCGATCTTGGCCATCCGGCCGCGGCTCTGTTCTGTCCACATCACCAGCTTGAATCACGCCGGCGCCAAGACCGCAACCTCCCTTCGCCGATTTTCCAAACGCTCTCTTAATGGTCCGTGTAATTGGCTTGTCGTCGGGAACCGGGCCCAGTCGAAGATTTGTCATCGCTACCTCTGGAACGGCTTAAGAACCAAATCGCGCCTAACAATCACCCGCACTGGAAACCCCGGCCGGATTGTTAACGTGGGCTGAACATTGAGATCCTTTGAAACGATCCGCTGTCCTGCTTCATTCGCAGAATTGTCGCCGGCCTGCCGCACAGCCACCGTGACGTTGCCCTGCCCTGTGCCTGTCGTCTCGCTATCGGTCGCAAGCTCACTCCCCACGCCAAGCAATGTCGAAAGCGCGATCCCCCGCAACAATCGCCAGGTATGATAGTCGACGCCATCTTCCAGGCCTGCATAGCCTTCGGTATCGGCAGCCGGCAGGTTATCGAGCACGATCGAGCTGCCGTCGGGCATGATGAGGCGGGTCCAGATGAGAAGAACCCGGGACTGCCCATAAGCGACGATAGCGTCATATTTTCCTAGAAGCCGCGAACCTTGCGGCACGAGGAGGGTCTTGCCCGAAACACTATCGAAAATGTCCTCGGTTACTTTGGCGATCACCTGCCCCGGCAGATCAGAATTCAGCCCAGTGACCAGCGCGGCCGACATGACGGTACCGGCCATCAGCTGGTACGGCGACCGTGGTGTTTCCAACCTCTGTGGCGAATAGATTGCGGTATCCGCCTTGGCGTCGACAAACGCCTGTTTTCGATCCTGCAGGTTCTGTCCGGTGTCCGAATCCAACGGTCGCGAAGCATCCGTCGTACTCGCTGGCAACGCTACGCCGGTCCCCTCCCCCGCCGACCCAGCAGTAGGAGTTGCCTGCCGTGCCGAGACGCTAAACAGAACGGATGAGCCCGCCGCCTGTTGGCGTTCGTGCTCCCGCGCCTGCTCTGCTGCATCGGTTTGGCTTCCCTGCGGGCCGCCGTATCCTTGTTGCAGCATCGGTTTGCCAAGGTCGCCCGGCAACGGTGCTCCGAGAGGAGGCGCGGACTGTTTCGGCTTCGTCAGATCGGCGTAGCTCCCGGATAAAGCCGACAGTGCGTCGCTTGGCTTCGCATCCGTATTGTAGAGTTCCTTCCCGCTCACCAGGCGGAACTGATTAAAGCCTAGCGCCCACCACAGTGCCCCAATAAGCGACGCGGTCATCACAGCCGTCGCAATCACCAAGGTGCGGCGAGATAGGCGCGTTACCGGGTGAGGCTCGGCCCGGATCGCAAAGCTCGCTGGGTCGAGCTTCGGCTCCGGCTGAACGTTCGCGTCGGGCTCCATCAGCCATGCCCACGGCTGGAGTCCGCGGCATCCGTGCGCTTGATCCTGACGATCTGCTGCGGATCGGTGCCAAGCCGGAGCTCGGCCGCGGCAAAGAGCCGATCGACGATCATAGTGGCGCCGCGAACACGGTAATTGACGAGCTCGGCAGTGTCTTGTCCGATAACGAATAGCGGCGGCATCTCGCCCTGCGCGATGCCGGCAGGGAAGCGGATATAGACCTTGCGCGTGTCGTCAAACACTTGAACCGGCCGCCACGGCGGATCGTCGCCCGCGATGGTGTATCGGAAGTGCAGCTCCGACAGATCGACACCATCCGCGGCGGTTACAGCCTGCTGGTCGGCTTGAACATTCTGTGCATGTAGTGCCAGCAGCTCGTCTTGCGGATAATGCCAGGAGACCTCCGCCATATAGATCGCCTTGGTCGGATGAGCCTCGAGGTGATAGGCACGCCGGTCCGTCAGGATGACGAGATTGTTCATCGGCAGGTCAGCCGATACCGGCTTGACCAGAATATGCACCTGACGTCCGGCGCCACTGCCGCTTTCGGTATCACCGATCTTCCATTGCACCGTGTCGCCGGCAGCAACGGATTTAAGGGCTTCCCCTGGCTCCAGCGCAATGTCGGTTACGTGAACCGGTGCGACATAGACCTGATAGAGCGCGCCGTCTGTGAACGGGAATACCTGCATCGCATTCATATAGCCGTCGTGCGTCGGGTCGATCTTGGCGCGTGCGTTGGCCAGCTGTACCCGCTTCGCGGGATCGCGCGGCTCCGACCAGTGCGACGTCGACGCGGTTGCCGACGTTGTTTTAAGCTGGCCAGGGAGGGGCAGCGGGTCTGCAATGCTGACCACTTCCACCGGTTTCGGCGGATCGGCCTCGAGATGCGCCGGCTGCGGGTCGTCGTAGCTGATTTGTGGCGGTTTCTCGGCGCAGCCAGCGAGGATCAGGCCGGGAAGGGAAAGAAGGATCAGGCTGCGCATCAGTTGCCTCCGGTGCCAAGTTCACGAGCCCAGGAAATCGCATCGACGTAGATGCCGAGCGGGTTTTGCCGCAGCCGCGCTTCGGTGCGCGGCGTCTGGATGACGACTGTCAGGATTGCGGACCAATTCTCAGCCTGGAGCGGCGCCCCGTCGGCATAAGGATGCTCGACCCAGGCGATACGGAAAGATCGGTCCGACGCTCGGACGACGCTCGATATGTCGACCGTGACGGCACGCTTGCCGATCTTGCCGAACGGGTCGTTCACGCGTGCAAACTCGTCGAGCGTCGGCTTGGCGTGTGCGGTGATCTGTCCATAGGCTTCAAGCCAGGCCTGCCGCACCACGACCGGATCGACCGAGAGTCCGCGGACATTGGTGATAAAGCGCCCGAGGAAATAGGCGATCTGCTGATCGCTCGGCTGATAGTCGGACGCCGCCGGCGCAATCGCCAGGGCGCTTCCAAGGTGATCCACCTGAACGACGAAAGGCGTGACCGTCGATCGCGATCGGGCGCGAATATCGTCGCCGATGACCAAGGCGGCCAGCGCCAAGCAGCCGAATGCCATGAGGCGCCAATTGCCGGCCTGAACCCGGGCCGACCCAATCCGTTCGTCCCAAAGCTGCTCGGCCTTCTGATAGGGCGTTGCCGGAATCGGCGTTTCCCCGTAGCCGGCTGCTGCGCGCCGCCATCTCATACGTCATCTCCTCCGAGTTTCGGTCGCAAGCCGGCGCCCCCACCCTCACTCTCACGGATGGCGCGTTGGACAGTCCGAACGATCGTCTGTCTGCGCAGGCGATTTGCCCACGCAGGCGCGCCGTCAGATGAGAGTGAATTTCCGGAGGACGAGCCCGCGGGTGGCTGTCCACCGGTCGCGCTCCAGGCAGCCTGGCCGCCGCTGGCAAAGCGCTCCTTTAGATTGCCAATGATTTGCTCGCCCGCGTGGACCGGACCACGCGCGGCGGCGCCCGCCGCCGCCCGAGCGACCCCGGAAACACCGCCGCGCACCGTCCCGCCACTGGTCGCGCTGC
>CAZNNJ010000714.1:0-3397 GCA_964574305.1 uncultured Rhodospirillales bacterium
AGCGGCGGGATGGGGTTACCCAGGAAAATCCCGGACTCGGAGGCCGGGAAGCCATGGACCCGCTGGGGACAGGTCGGCAGCCAGGCGGTGCGGCCATAGCCGGTGATGGCGAAGCAGGCGAGGCTGAGCGCCAGATTGGCATAGACGCCGATATGCCGCCCCATATAGGCGAGCACCGCGCCGAAGCTCGGCTGATCGTCCGCTGTCTTGATCAGCCGCCGGGGCGTCTCGCGCACGATCAGCACCGTCAGCAGCG
Organism: uncultured Rhodospirillales bacterium; assembly: GCA_964574305.1. Classification (GTDB taxonomy): domain Bacteria; phylum Pseudomonadota; class Alphaproteobacteria; order BOG-932; family Roseiterribacteraceae; genus BOG-932. The sequence continues at coordinate 257 of CAZNNJ010000714.1, forward strand.
CCAGGATCAGGCCCGGCAGGCCGACGATCAGGAACACGGTCTGCCAGGGGCGCGTGACGCCGACCAGCGGAATATCGACCGGCCCGACCGCCGAGATCGCGTCGATCACCGTGCCGCCGATCATCAGCGCCAGGCCCGAACCGATCGGGATGCCGAGCGTGAACACCGAGAGCGGCCGCGCCCGCCGCTCCGGCGGGAACAGCTCGGCGATGAGGGCATAGGAGCAAGGCGACAAGGTCGCCTCGCCGACCCCGACCCCGACCCGCGAGGCGAACAGCCGCCAGAAACTGTTGGCGACGCCGCAACTCGCCGTCATCACCGACCACAGGGCAACGCCGCCCGCGATCAGCCAGCGCCGGCTCCACCGATCCGCCAGCCAGCCCAGCGGTATGCCGGTCACCGTATAGAGAACGACGAAGGCGAGTCCGGCCAGATAGGAATATTCCGTATCGGTCAGATGCAGATCCTGCCGGATCGGCTTGACCATCAGGGACAGGATCGTGCGGTCGATGAAGCTGGAGGTCAGCAGCACCATCAGGAAGAGGACGACGAACCAGGCGTAGGCTGTGCTGGAGGGACTTACAGCTGGAGTTTCTTCGGTAGTGGGAAGTTCGCTCGCGATACTCATAGCGTTCCCCCTCGGCGCAAGATTGACCTCGCCCCTCGGGGGAGAGGTCGGCGCATAGCGCCGGGTGAGGGGGGTGTCGCCGTTTGGCTGGTGCCGGCCTGAAAGGCTCGCTGCGCTCGCCGCCCCCTCACCCGGAGCGCATGCGCGCTCCGACCTCTCCCCGCTGGGGCGAGGTTATGAGAGAGCTGCTTCATAGGCTGAGGCGCTGAGCGCGAAGGGCAAAACCCACTTAGAGAATCGCCACCGTCTGAGTCAGCGATGTGCCGAAGCTGTGGACCACGGCGGCGTGGAGGCCGCCGGTGCCGCCGCAGACCATGACGACAACGTCCTTGGGCTCGGGCGTCAGATAGACCCGGCCATCGGAACGGACGCGTTCCTGGTCCGCGAGCTGCTCCAGATGCTTGGGCGTGAACCAGTCAGCGGGCTGGCTGGCGTTCTTCCACAGCCCCTCCTGAACGTCCCTGATGTTCGGCATGTCCTTGCCGAGGATCTCGGCGAAGATCGGGTTGATGGCGATGAAGACCCCGCAGAACGGCACGGGGGGGGAGAAGCCGTTGGTGCCGACATAGGCCGCCGAGCGGCCGATCATTTCCAGGAATTCCACCGGCTTCTGCGAGGTCGTGTCGAGGATGTTCATCGTCCCCATGCCGCCGAAAGTGGTCACGGCATCGCCCTTGATCCCGGCCCGGCGCTCGGCGAGCGGCGCCCAGGGCGAGCGTTCCTCCCATTCGCCGACGCAAAGGCTGGAGATGCGCGCCGGCGAGCCGAACGTGCTCTGCGACGTCACGCCGACGACCTGGCCGGCGACATTGCGCATGATCAGGCGCAGCGCCCGACCGATGGCCGCGGCCGAGCTGGCGGCGCCGCCGAAGCAGCCATGTTTGAACGGGATGCCGAGCCTGTGGCGGATCGGCCCGTTGATGAACATCGCCGGCGCGACCGAGGCCGTGGTCGCATTCATGCCGTAGAGCTCGAAATCCGGCTCGGCCACGGCCTCCACGGCGGCGATCAGCAGCGGCAGCGATTCCGGCGGGGCGCCGGCCATCACCGCGTTGATGACGATCTTCTCGACCGTGCATTCCGCCCGCATCGGCGGCAGGTGGGCGATCACCTCATCGGGATAGCGGTTGTTCATCGACAGGAACGTGCGCACCCGCGTCTCGGTCGGCGGGACCAGCGGCAGGCCGTCGCCCCAGCCCTGCTCCATGGCGAACTGGGTGAAGCCGACGACATCGAGCTCGGATTCATGGCGGGTCGAGGCCAGCCAGTCGATCTCGCAGCCGTCCGGCCCGCAATCGCGGCTGACGATCTGCTTTGGCGGCGCGGAGACCTTGGCGTGGCTGGGTGCGATAGTGACGATGCTCATGCCGCGGCCTTCGCCTTGGCGGCTTCAGCGCCCATGGTGACCAGCAGCCTGGCGAAATGCTCGCGCCCGACGGGATCGACCTGCTCGCGGAACTTCTCGTTCAGCGGATAGGGCAGGACATGGACGCGCAGGCCCGAGCGGCCGCCGCGCTTCGCTATCGTCTTGGCGAATTCCTCGAAATTGGCGGTGGCGATGGCGACTGTCGGCAGGCCGGCAGCGGCGGCCTGCAGCGAATCATGCACGGTCCAGCCGGTGCAGGAACCGCAATTGGCGAGGCCGACGACGGCGATGTCGATCTCGGACAGGAAGGCCTTCAGCCCCGCCGCCATCCGCTCGCCCTCCTCGCCCGAGCGGCCGCAGGAACGCCAGAACTTCACGTCGGCCGCCCCCGCCCTCCTGAACTCCTCGGCCCACCGCCCCCTGAACCACTCCCCCCCCCGCCACATCTGGTCCACCCGGATGCCGATCACCTTCCCGGCCAGGGGCCCCGCGTCCGGCCCGGGCGACGTGATATCGTCCGCGCGCGCGGTTGTCGGGTCCAGAACGATTCCCTTGGCCATGTCCGCCTCCTCCCAGTCGGGCGGTGCCGCCCTTAAGGGTCGAACATAGACTCGGGATGCGGTCTTCGCCAAACGGTTTCGGGCGAACGATACGTTCGTTCGCACTTTCTTATTTCGTCATGGCCGGGCTTGACCCGGCCATCCACCCGGAATGACCGGGTACTGAATGTCGGCTTCAGCGCGAACGGCACCCCGTGGATGCCCGGGTCGAGCCCGGGCATGACGGAGTAATGTGAAGGGTGGGGGGCTAAACCGCCTCCAGCACCGTCGCGATACCCTGGCCGCCGCCGATGCACTGGGTGGCCAGCGCGAACCGCTTGCCCTCGCGCTTCAGCAGGTGCGCCGCCTTGCCGGTGATGCGGGCGCCGGTGGCGCCGAGCGGGTGGCCGATGGCGATGGCGCCGCCGTCGATGTTCACCCGGTCGAAGTCGATGCCGAGTTCGCGGACGCAGGCGACGGCCTGGCTGCCGAACGCCTCGTTGATCTCGACCACGTCAATATCGTCGATGGTCAGGCCCGCGCGTTCGAGCGCCTTGCGGGTGGCGGGCCCCGGCCCCATTCCCATGACCCCCGGCGGGCAGCCGCCG
>CAZNNJ010000715.1:0-1547 GCA_964574305.1 uncultured Rhodospirillales bacterium
GTGGTCGGCCAGGACCTTGGTCGCGTGCCCGGGGCCCTGCAGCCGGTGCTGGCCGGCGATCTCCATGTCCAGCTTGCACTTGACCACCACCAGGTTCTCGATCGGGCCCAGCGCGTGCGGCTCGGCCTCGTCGGTGCCGTGGCCTTTGAGGCGCAGCTCATAGAACTCGGTCCGCCGCTCGCCCTCGAACGGGAACAGGGCGCGGGTCGAGAACTCCCCGTTGGCCGAGGTCAGCACCTTGGAGTCCTTGGCCGGGATGACGCGGATCGCATCGGCGTTCTGGCTGGCGATCAGGGTGGAGAAGGGGACGCCGAAGGCGCAGGCGATCTTCCACACCACATTGATCGTCGGCACCGAGCGGCCGGTCTCGATCTGGCCCAGCATCGCCCGGCTGACGCCGGAGATCTTGGCCAGCCCCTCCAGCGAGAGGTTGCGGCGCGAACGCAGGCGCTTGATGTTCTGCCCGACGACGATGCCCAGATTGTCGCCTGCCTGCAGCGCGGCCGGGGATTGCGCGTCGTCGTGCGTCATGTCGCTGTCCGGCGAATCGGTCTTGCGGGAGCGGAGAGCCATCGGGGTTGTCCCCTTGGTTGGATAAAGTATCAAACTTTTACCCACCTGACATAAAAGCATCCGCGTTTTGGGGCAATATTGATCAAGCGAATCGGCTGGAGCCGATGTTAGGAGCCCGATGGTCTCCAAACCGTAACGGAACCTTTGAGGGAGGGGTACGTTTCAGTGTCGTTCGCCGCGGAGTTGCCTGGGCGCGGCGAAAAGATAGATAATATAGCAATAAAAAATCTGCTATATTGACATTGGGGACCAGGTGAGCCAGCCTGTTCCGCGATGTATCCCGGGCGTCATCCCATCGGGGTTCGGTACCGAACATGAGCATGCAGTTTTCTTCGCTTCATCCCGGAATTTTTCTCTGTCTGACGCGTTCCTGTTGGCGCTGCCGCTGATCCGAATTCACGGCTTTTCGTACTGGAATATAGCTGCTTAGCGGCAAGGACTAAGGACACGTTATGACCGACGCCTACATCATCGAGACCGCCACGTTGACCGCCGGCATCGTCGCCGCGCAGGGCCGCGGCTTCCGTTTCTACGCCTCCCACCCCAGCATGTTCGTGCTGGAGGGCCAGTTCTTCGACAGCCTGAAGGCCGCCCAGAAGGCCTGCGAGAAGCTCGCCCGCATACCCCAGGACCCGCAGAAGCGCCGACAGGCCGGCGTCAGCCGCTGGGGCTATCCACCGGAGAACCTCGCCGAGGCGAGCTGAGCGGCGCGTTTCCTCCTTCATTCCCATCCTTCAATGACCTCGCCCCCGCGGGGAGAGGTCGGCGCGTAAGCGCCGGGTGAGGGGGCATCGCCGTTAGGTCGCTCCTGGGGCAGAAGGGCTCGCTGCGCTCGCGCCCCCTCACCCGGATCGCGATGCGATCCGACCTCTCCCCGTTGGGACGAGGTCAAATTCAGAAAACAATTCTCTTTAAATGTTTTCCCTCCCAAGGCAGAATTGAATTCGGCGGCGTCTGGCTCGGTTCCATTGATG
>CAZNNJ010000715.1:1557-3396 GCA_964574305.1 uncultured Rhodospirillales bacterium
GATCGCGCGCGGCCCCTCCAAGGGAGGGATTCGCCCGAATCATGTGGGGCGGAGGGCCATGGATTTGGTTCTGATGGGGAAGACGGTGATCTTCACCGGCGGGTCGGGCGGCATCGGCCGCGGGCTGGTGCTGGAATTTGCGCGCGAGGGCGCCAACGTCGTCAGCGCCGACATCGATGCCGGCGCCCATCTGGCCGACGAGGCGCACGCCCAAGGCCTCTCGGGCAGCATCCTGCCGGTCGTTGCCGACATCACCAGCCGTGCCGGCGCCGACGAAGTGGTCGCGGCGGCGAACGCGGCCTTCGGCCCGGTCGACGTGCTGGTCAACAATGCCGGCGGCGCCACCGTGCCGACCGCGTTCGAGACGCTGACCGAGAAGGACCGCCGCTGGGAGATCGCGCTCAATTGCGACGGCACGGTCAATTGCTGCCAGGCGGTGGCGGCGGACATGCTGGGGCGCGGCGCCGGCAGCATCGTCAACATCTCCTCCAACGCGGCGCAGCTGGGCGATGCCGCGGTGACCATGGTGCATTACGGCTCGGTCAAGGGCTTCATCAACAGCTTCTCCAAGGCGCTGGCCTATGAGTGGGGGCCGAAGGGTGTGCGGGTGAACAACATCTCCCCCGGCTGGATCGTGCCGTACGAAGACGGGCATGTCGGCCGGCAGAGCTTCTGGAACCGCTTCGGCTTCCAGATGATGGGCACCACTTCGGGCATGCAGACGGCGATGGAGCAGGGCACGCTGTTCAACATGCATAACCTGCCGATCAAGCGGCTGGGTCGGCCGGAGGATATCGCCAATCTCGCGCTCTTCCTCGCGTCGGACCGGTCGAGCTATATCACCGGGCAACGAATTGGCGTCGGCGGCGGCGCCTGGATGCTTTGAAGCAAGGGGAAGAGCAAATGGCACTGCGCCTGGAAGATATCGAGCTGATCAAGCAGCTGAAGCACCGCTATATGCGCTGCCTGGATTCGGCCGACCCGGAGGGGCTGAGGGCCACCATGCATCCCGATCTCAGCATCTGCTATATCGGCGGCAGCTATCGGTTCGAGGCCGAGGGCAGGGACGTGGTGATGCAGGCGCTGTCGGGCATGTGGAACAAGAAATATGCCGGCAGCCACATCGTCCACCACCCCGAGATCACCGTCGCCGAGGACGGCGAGACGGCCGAGGGCATCTGGTACCTGACCGACATCGCGATGAACTTCAACATCAACATGACGACCCAGGGCGCCGCGATCTATCGCGACCGTTACGTCAAGCATGACGGCAAGTGGGTGATCCGCCATTCCGGCTATACCCGCCTCTGGGAACGGTTCGAGCCGTTCGACAAGGCCCCGGTGCTGACCGCGCATCTGTTCGGCAGCATGGACCTCCCCGCCGCCCAACCCGGATCGTAAAACCAGCATGCCCAACATCAATCTGCGTTTCGACATGCGCAATCCCCAGCCGGGGACCGACAAGGCCGAGCTCTACCGGGCGGCGATCGAGATGGCGGTGTGGGCCGACGCGCGCGGCTTCGAAACCGTTCAGTTCTCCGAGCATCACGGCAGCCCCGACGGCTATATCCCGTCGCCGATCGTGCTCGCCTCGGCCATCGCCGCGCGCACCAAGCGGATCAAGATCCGCTTCGGCGTCATCCTGCTGCCGCTGCACGACCCGATCCGCCTGGCGGAGGATCTGGCAGTGCTGGATATCGTGAGCAACGGCCGGCTGACCGTGGCATTCGGCGCCGGCTATGCTGCGCATGAGTTCGAGATGTTCGGCGTCGCGCTCAGCGACCGGGTCAAGCTGATCGAGGAGGGGTGGTTCCAGAAGCATATCGCCGATTTCGCGTA
>CAZNNJ010000716.1:0-3387 GCA_964574305.1 uncultured Rhodospirillales bacterium
CTTGCCGCGTCCAAAGGGCAGTTCGATGAAACGATAGCATTGCACCCCTCTATGGCCGAGGAACTCGTTCTATTAAAGTAAAGCGACGCCCGGCTGAATCAGGCGTCTCTTGAGCATGGCAAGTTTGGCGTAGCCGCAGCAGCTGGAAGGCGCCTGGCAGTTCAGCGCAGCATCATGGTCAATGCCCGGACCGGCCCATCGCGGGCGTCACCACTCAAGTGATTTGGTACGAAGATGCAGAACAAGCTCAAGGGATCCGCCTAGCAATTCAGTGGTCAGCGCACCTCGAACCCAGGGCGGGCAAGTCTACTCCGACCATCCCAAGCGGCCGGCGGAAATACGGAGGCCGACAACCCACGGCGGCCCACAGGCAAATCCTTCTTGACAAAACTGTCATGTCAGTTAATGGACTTTAATGTAAATCTGAGGACAGGGAGACCATGCGCGCGTCCGGCAGCGCCGTGGTGGGGCGCTAGCCGTTGGCCATTCATGCCTTGGGGCAGATCTCCAAGGCTTTGCCGATGTGGCAGAGGATACAGCAAATGAACGATTTCGACGGAAAAGTCGCTCTCGTAACCGGCGGCGGGCGTGGCATTGGCGCCTCGATCTGCATGCGCCTAGCAGCAGGTGGTGCAAAGGTGGCGGTGACCGATCGCGATCTAATAACCGCAGAAGAGGTGGTTGCGGAACTGACGGCGCGGGGGCTGCGGGCGACCGCCTTTGAAATGGACGTAACGGACAGCGCCGCAATTAATAAAGTGGTCTCCGTTATCGAGGCTACGCTGGGGCCAATCGACATTCTGGTCAACAACGCCGGCGTTTCCCAGTTCAAGCCATTACTTGAGATGACGGAGGCAGACTGGGATCGCGTGTTGGCGATCAATTTGAAGGGGACGTTTCTTACATGTCGCGCCGTTGTAGGGGGAATGACGGAGCGGGGCGGCGGAAGAATCGTCAATATCGGTTCGCTTTTTTCCAAAATCGGGAACGAGAATTTCTCCCACTATGCGGCAGCTAAGTTCGGCGTGTTGGGCTTTACCCAGAGCATTGCGGCAGAGTTCGCTCCTTCCGGCATCACGGCCAACTGCGTCATCCCGGGTCTTGTCTGGACCCCCATGTGGAGCGGTCCGGGCGGAATGGCCGAGACCGCCTTTTCATCTGAAAAGGAGGCGCGGGAGTTTCAGCGGACGCGCACTCCTCTCGGCCGGAGCCAGGCGCCGGAGGACATCGCAGAGATGGTAGCCTTCCTCGCATCGGAGAGGGGACGCAACATGACTGGCGGATCCTACCACGTCGATGGTGGAGCGGTTCCGCGATAGAATGGGGTACAGATTTCACCGCACCGACACCGCCGCTCCACTCGCCCGTCATCGATTGGGTGGGCCAGCGCTCCATATGTTTACCGGGTGCAATCGGAATCCTCGCTGTCGAATGACCGCCGCCTTTCAGGAGTGCGACCGGTCCGTGCCGTTTGCTCCAAGGCGCGGCGGGCGTGACAGCAATTCGGACGGATCTGGCGCGACATTCACCGTTCATGGATTTCATGACGCAAATGCAAGGAGTATCGATAGTGGGCGAACATAATCAAACTGTATTGACGCCAGCACAGAACTGGATCAATGGCGCATGGAATGCCGCCGGCGCAATTAGGGAATCGATCAGTCCATCAAGCGGAAAGGTGCTCGGCAGCTTTGTCGACGCCGGAACTGAAGAGGCCCGACTGGCGATTGAGGCGGCAAGGACCGCTTTCGACACATCGACCTGGTCTCGAGATCATTCCCTACGGTCACGAGCGCTCTTCGAACTTGCGGATCGTATCGAGGAGCGGTCGGCCGCTATCGCACTGATGCTCAGCCGCGAAGGCGGCAAGCTGCATCCGCAGACACAATGGGAATTGCAGGGCTCGGTCGACTGGTTGCGCTACGCAGCGGCGATCGCGCTTACACACACCGGCGGGCGCGCGATGGAAACCGTCCCTGGCGTCCATTTTCGCTCCGATCCGGAGCCGATGGGCGTTGTCGGCGTGATCTCACCCTGGAATTCGCCGATCATCCTTTCCGTCAGGGCGATCGGACCTGCTCTTGCCGCCGGATGCACCGTGGTCCTCAAACTCCCTCACCAGACAGCGCTCACGAATGCGCTGTTTAGCGAGGCGATCGCTGCGACGAAGCTCCTGCCTCAAGGTGTGCTGAATACAATCACAGAAAGCGGCAGCATCGGTGCGTCCATGCTTGTCGACTCACCCGAAGTGAATGCGATCAGCTACACCGGCAGCACGAGCACAGGACGTCTCATCGCCACCAACAGCGCCAAGACGCTCAAGCGCCTCAACCTGGAATTGGGCGGCAAGACCCCGCTGGTCGTGTTCGATGATGTGAATCTCGATGCGATTGTTCCTCAGATCGTGACAGCCCTTCTGGCGATGAACGGACAGTTCTGCTGCACAGGATCGCGTGTGCTCGTCCAGCGCGGGATCGCGGATGCCTTGCGGGAAGCGTTGATCGCCGCCTATCAGAATGTCCGACTGGGCGAGAGTGAAGATCCGACCGCTGAGCTCGGTCCGGTTATCGACATGGCAAGCGTCAAGGGGCTCGATCGAGTTGTCGAGGCAGCTAAGTCCTACGCCAAGCTCCTCGTGCCGGGCGGACCGGTGGCGGATGGGCCGCTCGTGAATGGCGCCTTCTACAAACCATGTCTGATTGAGGTTGCGGCTCTCGATGCGTTCATCGTTCAAAACGAGCTTTTTGGCCCGGTACAGACATTCGAAATATTTGACGATGAAGCAGATGCCATCCATCGCACAAACGGCACTGAATTCGGCCTCGCCGCATCCGTTTTTACAGCTGATGCTGCGCGCGCGCACCGCGTTGCGAAGGCCATCCGTGCCTGTCAGGTCTGGTTAAATTGCTGGGGCCCGATGTCCGAATATTTTGAGCATAAGGGCTATAAGCAAAGTGGTATCGGTTTTCTTTCCGGGCCCCGTGCGATCGAAGAGTTTCAGGAAATCAAGGTATATACGTCTGTCGATGCCCCTCCGGCCGTCGGCTGAGCCTGCACGGCCGTGCCGAGCAGCGAGGAGCAGATCGACCCCACGGCGATCGAGCGCGCCATGCCAGCGCGCCTATCGAACGCCGTGGACTTGAGGAGCGCTTGAAACTCACCCAGCGCTCCTCAAATATCTCGGCGGACCTTCTATTTTCGCGCGAACGCGCCCCGTCCGAACAAGCGGTCTACCCCCTCAGGCGATATGTCCGAACGTTGCGCGGGGTCGTTCGCGGTGATTTCCGCGTAGACGGCCGCGGCTAGAACCACTGCCGGGCGTTGCGCTATGAGATCGCACCAACGGCGTAAGTGAGGGGGATCGTCCCAAGCCATGCCGGGAAACTC
>CAZNNJ010000717.1:0-1975 GCA_964574305.1 uncultured Rhodospirillales bacterium
TCCCAGATAGTAGCTCTGGAGGTTGTTGTAATAGGCAAAGGTGCCTTCACGGCCCGACTTGTCGTTGCCGTGGCAAGTATCGACCAGGATGTTGCGGCCTCCGCTCTGGATGACGAAGCTGTGAAAGCTGAGATAGAGCGTGTCGCTGTCGGGCGCAATGAATCGATCATCGAGCCATTCGCGGCCGCGTGTCGCCATATCCGGGCGGAAAGCGGGGAAGATCGAGCTCGCCTGGATCGGCAGATTCTCCATCTCGACCACCTGGTGGACAAGGATCGCCCCGATCTGCTTCGTCTTCATGCCCATGCGCCTTCCCGATTTCGGATTTGGAGGCGCAGACTAGGAGAAGACTGGTATAATGGGTAGAGGACAGCGAAACCTGTTGTCCTTATGCATCAGCCGAGTTCGGACGATGACGTTAACAGCGCTGGATCGAACGTTGTGGGGATTTGTCTGGTTTCTCCATCAGTGCATGATCGTCGGAGGGATCGGCGCGATCTGGTTCTGGGTCCCGGCAATTAGCCTCATAGTTCTTCTGGTAATCGCCATCAGACGCTCGCCCGCTGAGACGAGAAAGCGGTTTTGGTGGCTCGCTGCACTGCCTGCTATGTGGATTTTCATCGGACTTTGGGGAAGCTACTTTTGGCTCGACCTCGGCAAACACCCCGTCACGCGCAACCCAGCTTGGGTAGACTGGCCAATCGAATTCGGCTTGTGGGTGTTTCTAGCCCTCGCCGCGACGCTGGTCTTCTATCTGAAAAACGGGCGAACCTTCACGGTGCTGTTCACTGCACTCAACTTGTATTTCGTGCTGGGCATGACCCTCCTGGCAACTATGGCCGTGTCCGGAAAATGGCTCTGAACTCAATCCCCTCCACCTGCTAAAGCCCCTGAAAACAAAATCGCGCCGCCGTGGGGACGGCGACGCGATCTGTAGAGAAACAGTGAGGCGGGACGCGGTTAGCGCTTCGCCCACTGCATGCCGCGGCGGGCTTTCCGGCGGCCGTACTTCTTGCGCTCGACCACGCGGGCGTCGCGGGTGAGCAAGCCGGCGTGCTTCAGGTTGGGCCGCAGCTCCGGCTCGTAATGGGTCAGCGCCGTGGCGATGCCGTGGCGGACCGCGCCGGCCTGACCGGACAGACCGCCGCCGACGACCGTGCAGTACACGTCGAACTGGTCGGTACGATCCGAGACCTGGAAGGCCTGGTTGATGATCATGCGCAGGACCGGACGGGCGAAATAGACCGCGATGTCCTTGCCGTTGACCTCGACCTTGCCGGTGCCCGGCTTGATCCAGACGCGGGCGATGGCGTTCTTGCGCTTGCCGGTGGCATAGGAGCGGCCCAGGGCATCGCGCACCGGCTTGGCCAGCTCGGTGCCGATGGCGATCGCCTCGACGGCGTTACCCAGCTGGCTGAGGTCGGTCAGCGTCCGGGTCGGGGTCTCGTTTTCCGTAACGGACATCGTCAGATCCTCGAATTCTTGCGGTTGAGGGCGGCGACATCGAGCTTAGTCGGCTGCTGCGCCTCATGGGGGTGCGTCGGGCCCTTATAGACCCGCAGGTTGGACAGCTGCTGCCGGCCCAGCGGACCGCGCGGCAGCATGCGCTCGACCGCCTTCTCGATCACGCGCTCGGGATGCTTGCCGGCCAGGATCGCGCCCTGGGACAGGCCCTTTATGCCGCCCGGTTGGCCGGTGTGCCAATAGAAGACCCTTGCGCCCGCCTTGTTTGCGGTCCGCCCCACCTCCTCGGGTGCCAGGGCCTCGAGCTGGGGCACCACCAGGTGCGGCCGATCTTTTTCCACCACGGCGCGCAACGCTTTGGCATCGGTCATGTCGATGACATGGGCGCGGTGCGCCACCTGGGCGGCAGGCGCGTTGGCATAGCGGTCCACCGCGATGGTCTCCACGCCCAAGCGTTGCAGTTCGATTACCACTTCCTTGCCCAGTTCGCCGGAGCCCAAAAGCATGACTT
>CAZNNJ010000717.1:1985-3384 GCA_964574305.1 uncultured Rhodospirillales bacterium
GATCTGGTCGCCGCAATCGACGTTCGGGGTGAAGGTCGGGCGGTGCTTGCCGCGCAGACGCATCGCGATCAGACTGGCCAGGCGGCCGAGCACCAGCCCGTCCGCGTCGATCACCAGCCACTCCTTTTGGACGTCGGCCGGCTTGATATTGAAGGTCTTCATGAAACTCGCCTTTTTGAGGAGCGCGCTGTCTACAGCAGTGGCGACACTTCGTCAAGATAACGCCAGAAATTTCAGTGCGTTATCTATGTGGTATTATGATACCTACGGATTCTGACCGCTCCACAAAACGCTTTTCGAACCCTATCTCGAGGAAATCATGAGCAAAGTTCTGCACAGCGACGCCGACCTCAAGCATCTGCTCGAAAACACCAGGACGATCGCGCTGGTCGGCGCCAGCCCGAAGCCGAACCGGCCGAGCTATGGCGTCATGGCCTACCTGCAGCGATCGGGCTATCGCGTGATCCCAGTGAATCCGGTCGCGGCCGGCACCACGATCCTGGGCGAAACCGTCTACGGCACGCTGGCGGAGATCAAGGAGCCGATCGACATGGTCGACGTCTTCCGCCGCGCCGAGGACACGCCGCCGGTGGCCGAGGAGGCAGTCGCCGCCGGGGCCAAGTCGCTGTGGCTGCAGCTGGACATCGCCAATGACGAGGCGGCACAGATCGCCACCGAGGGTGGGTTGGACGTGGTCATGGACCGCTGCACCGCGATCGAGATCGGGCGGCTTCTCTAGCTGGTTTCCGCGCCGATCCAGCCGAGATAGGCGGCGTCGCCGGCCACGATCGGCCAGGCGACGATCGCCGGCGTGTCGTAACTGTGCAGCGCCCGTACCCGGATGCTCAAAGCATCGAACAGTGTTTCCGTGGTCTTGGCGATCATCGCCACCTCGTCGGCGCGCTCGACCGCCCCCTGCCAGCGATAGACCGAGCGGATGCCGCCCAGGATATTGACGCAGGCGGCCAGCCGCTCAGCGACCCGCCCCCCTCCCCTTCGGTCGGCGAGCCGCTAAGGGACCAGGGCCTCTGCGAGGCGGTCGGCCCTGGCCATGTCGGCGGTGACGATATAGACGGAGACTATACCAGTCATGGCGACGCATTCGGTGGCAGCGCTACCAGCGTCAGCAGAAGTGTCCATTGCAATAGCGGATGGCTTATTTTCAACACGCTTACCAATGCGTCCCGTGGCTGGCCCGCCCTGATCTGGGCTGCCGCAATTGCCGCAATGCCAGCGTCGCGTACGTCCTTCGGTGCCGGATTGAGCCATCCATCGAATTGCGCGGCCATTTTTTTCGCACCTTCGATATCGCCGGCTGCTGCGAGTTGGATCACCATTTCGCCTGCCATCGCCCGATTCGTATTCCGGGCGGCATCGTTGTCCCCCAACGACCCCACGC
>CAZNNJ010000718.1:0-3367 GCA_964574305.1 uncultured Rhodospirillales bacterium
GGAGCGAGAGCGCAACAACCAGACGGCGGAGGAGCGCGTTGACCATGGGGCGAACGTAAATTCGGTCTCTAGGTATTTCAAGTGGGGTGCGCGCGGGCTGCGGCAGCAATAGCCTTTTCGTACGAGAGAATAACGTTTGGATACGCATAAATACGTGCACACGGAGTGCACACACGACTGTTTAAGTATATGATTTATAATGATATTCTGTCCCGTCCATCATGGGCGCTATACATAATTTATGTGTAGATGGTGCCATTTGGTGTAGCTTATCAAACGCTGCGGATTTTTCCTAACATACTGAAATAATTAAAGTTATTTCGCGCCTTGTGCGACCGGGCATTTGTCCTATGGCGCCACTCCCGGCAGCGCCGCGGTGCGCGGAATCTGCCAAATTTACGTCTCAGTGCACACATAGCGCACACGAATTTGCACACGACCGACCTAAGTTGTTGTTCTTACGTGACAGTCTGTCCAATCAGAGCTTGTGTCGATTTCCGGCAACGCCGATATCGAAAGCTTGCGTAGCAATGGGCTGGTCGATCGTGCGAGGCTCAAATGGACCGCTACGCGCCAGAAGCAGACGAAGCTGTCAGGGTTAAAAGAGACGTTCGGGGACGGTGCGTCACGCGTCGCGATGCGCCAGACTAGTTCCCCGATGCCGCTCTTGATGACCACGTCGGCGTCGGTAAGGGGGTTTTCGCATCCTCAGACAACGTCGGACATACCGTCCTCTGCTTTCGGAGGGGCAAGCAACGTTTGCACTTTCAAGGATTATTGCGTGTTCCCTCCTATTCCTTATCCGACAGAAATAGGTAGCGACGGGTTGGGCAGGAATTTCTGCCAAGTTGCTCGTTGTATGAAGGCCCGGATGATTGCTGGATCGAGCAGTTCGGTAAACGAGTTTGCCGGGTACAAGGCTGGTCGCCGAAGCCTCCTGGCCGGCCATAGCTGGGGCCAGGCGTCCCGCTCTATGGGCGGATCTGCTGGCGGTCACCCGCCACCAGCCAGCACCCGGCAGGATCGAATTTGGCCCACCGGTCGACTCGCATCTTACTCGAAGCCGAAGGTCCGCATGCCGTTACCGCATATGATCTTGTACCGATCCTCGGCGCTGAGGCCGGCCTCGGTAAATTGATGCTCGATCGTTTCTCGCGAGTTCGGCCAGCATGTGGCCGGGTGCGGGAAATCCGTCGACCAGTACAACGCATCGGGGCCGAAATAGTCGGTGGCCACCTTGAGCCCGTGGGGTTCGTTCATGAAGGTCGCGCCCATCTGCCGTTTGAAATACTCGCTGGGGAGCATCTTCAGCTTCGGAAACTTATAGTGCCCCTGCTTAATGCGGCCATCGAGGACTGTTTCGAACAGAAATGGTAGCCAGCCCAGGCCCGGCTCAACCATGACGACCTTCAAGCGCGGGAAATCCTCGAGAATGCCGGTGAGCAGCCAGAAGGCGAAGCTCTCCTGCATGTCCATCGCCGGCATGCCCATTGCGATGCCGCGCATCGGCGTCGGGTCGCGATTCAGCGTATCGTAGAAGACTTCGCGTGTTTCGAGATGCTGCAGGATGACCAGCCCCTCGTCCTGGATCTTGGCAAAAAGCGGCCTGTAGCTTTCGTTGTGATAGTGCTTCAGCCCGTACTCGTTCGGATAAGTTGGCAGCTGGATGCAGCGGGCGCCCTTCTTGACGATGCGATCCACCTCCTTCAGCGCCCAGTCGACGTCGAACGGCATGATCTGGTAGGCGCAAAGCAGCCGCTTTGGGTTGGTTGCCGCGAAGTCGCCGACCGCGTCGTTGAAGCCGGACAGCATTGCGCTCCAGTCGTCGCCCATGTTCTCCGGCGTGCACATCTTGGCGGCCGAAACCTCGGGGAATATGACCTCAGCGAAGACGCCGTCGCGATCCATCGCGGCGATCTTGGCCGTCGGGTCGGTGTGGCCAGGATCGTTCCAGGCCGTGACATCCATGATGTCGTTGATGTCGGGCGAGAAGCCTTTCATCTTCAATTTGCGCTCTTCCGCCAGGCGATTGCCGCCCGCAATGTACTTATCGCGCAGATCCGCCCGCAGCCGCGGCAGAACGTACTCGTCCGTGTAGAGGACATGCGAGTCGCACGATATGAGCCGTTCGGGGGCAGCGATTGTCATTTCACACTCCTGGTTTCGCGTTCGCATCCAGGGGTGGAATGGCGCCAGCCGCGGAAATACCTCCCCATACATGCGTCTTAACGATTAGCGCCGGTCTGCCCTGAACCAGCTATGTTATGGTCACCAGAAGCCTATCATTTGAGGACAGTTGCCCCGTGTCGAGGCACCCATGAGTACCGAAATAAAGCCGCCTCGGCGCGCGGCCGGAGGGCGCCCCCGGGCGCTGACCCGGGAACAGGTCGTTGAGGCTGCGCTGCGATTGGGGCTTGAAGACTTCACGATGAAGCGGGTCGCAGCCGAACTCGGTGTCAGCATCGCGACGCTCTATCAGTATGTGACCGACCGTGACGAGCTCTTGCGCCTTGCTGTCTCTCGGCAGATGGCATCGCTGCCTTTTCCGGCCGATGACGGCCAGCATTGGTCTGTGTTCTTACGTGAGTATGCGCGCGGAATAGTGGAAATGCTGGCCTCGGATCCGCATGTCCTGATCCGGCTCATCATGTCGGGCTCGGGTATGGAGACCGAACTGCAACTGGTCGAAGCTTTTCTCGGCTTCATGAAGACACGTGGCTTTCCTGAGAGCGACGGCATGCGGATCATGCATCAGGCAACGGGCGCGGCCTTTGCGACGGCGGTTTTCTGCCATCGCGACCGGATGCGCGCCCAGCGGTCGGGCTCATTGCCGAAAGCAGCCCAGGAAGCGCTGCTCCACTACCCTGACGATGCGCTGCCGCTGGTTCGGCGTGCATTCGATGTCTATGCCCGGCAGACCGATCCGGCGGATTTGGTCTTGCTGGAGCCGCTCATCGCCGCGATCGCCGACGCGCGTGGGGAAGCACTGCCCGCGCCGTCGACTGCCGCACCGGTAGCGAAGGCCAGCGCCCGATCGCGGGCCGGCTCGGCGCGCTGAAGCCCGCCTTTCTTCCCGCAATCACCGTCCGCAATCGAATAGATCACCCCGCATTAGGCGGCTTCGGGAGTTATTTGACGGTATTTCAGAAACATGTTTAATGCTCTACGAGCCCACCCGCGAACGGGTGCCTAGTAAGCCAATACCCGGACCGTAGGTTGAGGAAAACGCGACTTAGGAGCAGCCGGCATGAGCCGGAGTTCTGGCCGCGTCGAATGCCAGGAGGAAGACAAATGAGCTCGTTAGAGGCCAACCGCGCGCTTGCGACCAAATTCGGTGAGGCCTGGAACACGCACAACATGGCGCTGT
>CAZNNJ010000719.1:0-3365 GCA_964574305.1 uncultured Rhodospirillales bacterium
GCCATGGCGAGGGGCATGGCCGGGGCGAGGTCTAGGGTGAGGGGGATCTGCGCCCCGACCGTCGGGGCGATCAGCGGCCCAGGCTCAGTCAGCAGCACGGTGAAATCGACTGAAGCGGGCGAAAGCGGCTGGCGCCGGGCGAAGGCGAGCAGGCGCTGGACCAGCAGCACCGCGCGTTCGGTCGCCTTGATCGCGCCGTCGATCAGCTTCTGCTCCCGCTCCCCGCCGACGCCCCGCTCCTTCAAGAGGTCCAGGCTGCCGATGATCGGGGTCAGCAGATTGTTGAAATCATGGGCGACGCCGCCGGTCAGCTGGCCCATCGCCTCGAGCCTCTGCGATTGGCGCAGAGCGTCCTGCGCCTGCTCGAGCTGGCGGCCGCGCTCCTCGACCCGCTGCTCCAGCGTGGCGGCGAAGTCGCGAAGCTGGTCCAGCGCCGCCGCGCGCTGGCGCTCGCTTTCCTGCAGCGTGCCGATCAGCCGGGCATTCTCGATGGCGATGGCGGCGATGCGCGCCAGCGCCTCGAGCCGGACGATCGCCGCCGGGTCGTGCGTGCGCCTATCAGCCCAATAGGCGCCCAGCGCCGCCACCGGCTCGGGCGTGCCGATCGGCGTCATAATCAGGCTGCGCACGAAGGTCGGGCGATAGGCCGCGTGCGGGATGCGCGGGTCCTTATAGATGTCGGGGATGGCCGCGGTCCGGCGGTTCATCATCGCCCAGCCGGAGATGCACCTGCCGGCCGGAAAGCGCTGGCCGGCCCATAGCGGGCTCATCGCATCCTCGGCGGCATAGAAGCAGGTATCGTCCTCGCGCAGGATCACGGCGATGCCGTCGGCGCCGGCGATCTCGCGTGCGGTCTCGCGCAGGATCGCCACCACCGCGTCCATCGCGTGCGCCGACGCCATCCGCTCGCCGGCGGCGATCAGGCGCAGCAGGGAAGTTTCGGAATCGTCCGCTTCCATCCCACCCGTCCAGCCCGGCTCTCAAGGCCGGTAAGACGATGAATAGCAGGGATTTCAGCGGAGTGAGAGCCCTAAGACGCCATCCGGTGCAGCACCGGCACCACGTCGCGGCTGCGATAAGGCTTCTGGAAGAACACCGCGTCGTCGGGCAGGACGCTGTCCGGGGCGTACATCTTGCCCGAGGCGAGC
This sequence comes from uncultured Rhodospirillales bacterium, assembly GCA_964574305.1. Lineage (GTDB taxonomy): Bacteria > Pseudomonadota > Alphaproteobacteria > BOG-932 > Roseiterribacteraceae > BOG-932. The sequence goes on from CAZNNJ010000719.1 coordinate 1,149, forward strand.
ACGATGCGGATGTGCGGCCAGCGCCGGCGGATCAGCCGGGCGAGCGCCAGCCCGTCTATGCCGTGGCGCATCACGATGTCCAGGAAGACGATACGGATATCGTCGCGGCTTTCCAGCATGCGGATGGCCTCGTCGGCATTCTCCGCCTCGACGGTCCAGAAGCCGGCCTCATAAAGCATGTCGGCCAAAGTCATGCGCGCCAGCGGCTCGTCATCGAGGACGAGAACGATATGGCCGGCAGCTGCTTTTCTCGCGTTCATGCGAGACTCTCCAAATTGCCAATTCCCCGGGCTTTATCGCGGATGCGACTAAAATGCCCGCTATCCCCCTATACAGGGGAATTCGGAGCCGGTTCTGTGACCGTGCTGTGACCGGCGCGCCGATTTCTCCTTAACGCTCGTGGTCCGTCCTCCGTTCCCCGGCGACTTATTTCCCGTCAGGGCGCGCGCAGGCCGCCATAGAAATGCCAGCCGTCGGAGACCACCCAGCCGCAATCGACGGCCAGGTTGACCCCGGTGATAGCGGCCGCCTCGGACGACAGCAGGAAGGCGACGGCGTTGGCGATCTCGCTGGTTTCGATCAGGCGGCCAAGCGGCGCGACCTTCAGCAGGTCGTCCAGGCTGCGGTCGCCGCGCTTCAGCGCCGCGTCCAGGGCCGGGGTGCGGGTGACGCCCGGCGAAACGGCATTGACCCTGACCTGGGACCGTCCCCACTCGGCGGCCAAGGTCGCGGTGAGCGAGATCACCGCCGCCTTGGCCGGGGTGTAGGAATGGAGCGGAGTCGACATCATGCCGGCGACCGAGGCGATATTGACGATCGCGCCGCGCCCGCGCGTCACCATCCGCTCGCCGAAATAGAGGCACGACAGGTACGTGCCGCGCTGGTCCACCTTGACGATGTCGTCCCAAGCGGCGATCGGAAAGTCCCGCGGCTTCATCGCCGATTTCTGCAGGATGCCGGCCGAGTTGACGAGATATTCGGCCGGGCCCATCGCCGCCTCGACCTCGCCCGCCACCCGCTCGAACGCCTTGTCGTCGCCGACATCGCAATGGAAGAAACGGCCGCCGATCTCGTTGGCGACCGCCTCGCCGGCCGGGTTGATGTCCAGGATGGCGATCGTGGCGCCACGTTCGGCCAACCCCCGGGCGCAGCCCTCGCCGATGCCGCTCGACCCGCCGGTGACGACGGCCAGCCCTTTCAGATCGCGCGTTCCCGCCATTGCCAGCTCTCCCTTCCCGGTGTTCGATTGGCCCGCACCCTATTGCGCGGCGCCCCGGAAGGGAACCGCGATTTGGAACGTGCGAATATTCCGCCGGGTTTCGCCGGACGGAGTCAGTAGAATGAGACGGGAAACATGATTCGCATCGACCGCTTCGACCATATCGTGCTGACCGTCGCCAGCATCGAGCGCACCGGCGGCTTCTACGGCCGGGTGCTCGGCATGACGGTCGAGACCTTCGGCGCCGGCCGCACGGCGCTCCATTTCGCCAACCAGAAGATCAACCTGCACCTGGCCGGCCATGAGTTCGAGCCCAAGGCCAGGACGGCGCTGCCCGGCACCGCCGACCTCTGCCTGATCGCCAACACGCCTCTGGAGGAGGTGATCGCGCATCTGAAAAACCTGAACGTGCCGATCGAGCTCGGCCCGGTCAGCCGCACCGGCGCGACCGGGGAGATCGAATCCGTCTATATCCGCGATCCGGACGGCAACCTGGTCGAGATCGCAAACTATGTGGAGGCCAGCGACGCGGTCATGGCTTAGGAGTGCACATGCACCTGGCCGACCGAGCATTTCGATATCCGCCCGTCGATGGTGCACGTATCGACCACGGCGCCGCTGCGATCGCGGATTTCCGCCTTCCACTGGGTCGGCCCGGTGCGCTCCATCGTCATGAAGCCGAAACCGTCGATCCATGAGCTGAAGGCGTCCGGGCTGGCGCCGGGCACGGGGTCGGACTTGTCGGGCAGGGTCTCGGGCAGGGGGACGATATCCTCCTGCGTGCCGGAGAAGCCGGTGACCAACTGCGACGGATACTTCCCGCCAAAGCTCAGCTGCTCGAAGACGTGGACATGGCCGGACAGCAGCAGGTCGATGCCGGCGGGATAGAGCTTGGGATCGGCCTGGCCCAGGACCTGCGCCAGCCCCAGATTTTTGGGTCCAACGACGATCGTCCCCTACTTAACATTTAAGGCGGCGACTCCCAGCCCTCGGGGGGG
>CAZNNJ010000720.1:0-3341 GCA_964574305.1 uncultured Rhodospirillales bacterium
TACACTTTTCGGCGCCGCTGAATGAGCTGTTCGCCGTGCTGACCTAATGCCATCATGGCGCGTGCATCATGTGCTGCGAAGCCCCAGGCTTCGTTGAGCAGCGCGAACCAGTGATCACTGTCCGGGCGCGTGAGCGCAATCCATTCGCGGGATGTACGGCCGTTGGGGGCGAACGGCCGCCCGTCCCCCGCGCGGCCCACCGCCGTGATGGCGGCGCCCAGGGCCATCCTGATCGGGACTCCGGGAGAGGACACGGGAAGACCCGGCGCCGCTCTCTCCCAGCCACCGGGTCACCCCGGTCCCGGCCTGTCTCTCACTCTGGATCGAAATGTACGGGCAGGCCGCCGAGCCCTTCCGGAGTCTCCGCGGCTTCGCGCCAAAGCCTGATCACCTCCGCTTCGTTCCCTGCCGCCACCGTCAGGACTTTGCCGCTGAAGTTCCCGACGGCGTACCATTCACCGCCGAGGTCATGCGTGGTGATCCAGTAGGGTCGGTGGCGAATGACAATTCTGCGCTGCATGGCACTGCTGTATGAGGTTGAGAGGTTCAGCCTGTCTCCGGCATCATCGAGGACTATTGATTAACAGGCGACGCCTGCGCAATGAGCATAAATAAATCGGTCAATACACTCGCTGGTCAGGATCGCGCGTGCCGGCAAGGATCGCCTCGGCTTTGGCGATCGCGGCATTGGCACGCTCGTACCAATAGACGAGGTCGGTCTGACTGTCTGTCGCCGCATGTGCGAGGATCTTGAGGACTCCGAGCAACGTCTCGAAATGCTCGCCCCGGCGCTGCAGCATCTCGCCGAACTCGGTCGGAATCGTGAGTGGCGAAACCTTGTAGGCGGTCTCTTTGCCGGGCCATGCGCCGGTGACGTGGGTCTCGCCGGCGGAGTCGCCGTCTTCTTTCTGATCCGACCAGTCGTCGTCCGCGACCGCCAGGCTGCACGCCTCCTCAAGCGAGGCGGCGTTGTAGGTCTTCTGGCGGAAGACCGGCAGGTGGTAGGTGGTTTCGATGGTGAATGCGGTCACGGTGACCTCCGAAAATGAAAAAGCCCGGCGTCGGCCGGGCGAGGAATGGAAAGAAGGCGGGGCGGCCGAAGCCGCCCCGCGCAGGATCATTCCGCCGCGACCGCAAGCGGTTCAGCGTCGGCCCCGGCCGATGCCTCGCCGTCACCGGCAAGGAAGGCCGGTAGATCGGCGGCGTCCTCGGCCGCGACCTCGAGGGGCGCGTCCGAGCCGCTGGTGCGCAGCGGCTCCGGCAGCCAGCCGCTGCCGTCGAGCAGCCGTTCGGCTTCCCGCGCCATGTCGCCCTTCTTGAGATGGTCGATCAGCTGCGCCGCCTGCTCGCCCTTGGCCTCACGAACGGCTTCAAGGATGCGCGGCTTGGTGACCTGCCCGAGATAGTTCTCGACAGTCGGCCGCCAGCCGGCATCGACTAGGTCCAGCCCGACCGCCTGGGCCAGGCGATCGGCCTGCGCGAGCCGGAGCTCCAGCCCATAGGCGGAGATGCCGGAACCCCCATAACGATCGATCTTCTGATGCAGGGCATTGACCCCGAACGACACGCAATGGGCGAGCAAGGCTTGGCGGCTAGCTTCGTCGAGCACGACGATCCACTCCCAGAGTGGCCCCTCGCCTTCCGGCAGCTCCTGTTTCCAGGCAGCGTGTCGGTCGGCGACCGACTTGGCCGACGGGCTATCTTTGAGGTCCTTGGCCTGAACCTGGAAGTAGATATGCCGAACCGACGCCTCCAGGCAGGCTCCCTGGGTGCCGTGAAAGAAAGTGTCGAGGACCAGCCGGTGCAGCAGCAGCGACATCGCGACATGCGGCTGACTTCCCACCGCTTCCCGCAGCGCCAGCGTCCGATGCGCCGTCAGTTCGCCCAGGAGCCTGTCGGGCAGCGGGCGGATCGTGTCGCCCTCATCCTCCTCCTGCTGCGGCTGGCCGCCGATCGTAATCACTGCGCGCTGGACAGTCGGCATTCGAGCCCCGTCCGCTTCAGCTTCGCCGCCATCCACGATCTCGCCGGTCTCGCCATCAACCCCCGCCGGCGATTCGTCCTCCGGCCGGACATAGCCGCGATCGATAGAAAGCGACCCGTCATGTGCGATGCTGACGAACGCGCCGGCCCGGGCGATATGAGCCGGGTCGTAGATGGCCGGCCGTTCGTCGAAGGCCGAAAGCGCCTCCTCAATCTGGTCGAAGCGGTCGGACACCTCTTCGGGGATTTCGTCGAGCTCGCCGTATTCCGCCTCGAGCTTTGCCTGCTCTTCCTGCAAGGCATCGATCGTCGCCTGCTCATCGTCGGTGAATTTGGGCTGGAAGCCTTCGAGCGCCCGTAGACCGTGCGCATGGCCATAGGGAAACTCGACAGCCACTTCGATCCACTTCCAGCCTTCGGCAGCAATGATCTCCGCCTCGGCTTTCAGCTTCTGACCGACCAGGCTGTCGAGCAACGCGACGTTCTCCAGCCAGCCGCCATTGTCGTCCTGGAAGAGGTCACGCATGACGGTGCCGCCGGCCGCCTCGTAAGCGCCGACGCCGACGAAGACCGCGCGCTTGTCGGTGGCGCGGACGGTGCGCTCGGTCAGCATGCGCCGGATCTGGTACGGCTCTTTCGACCATGAGTTCTCGACCGCCTCCCAGACCTGCTCCTGGCGAGCATGGTCGTCCGTGACGGTGAAGGCGATCAGCTGGTCGAGCGTTATGCCGTCATCGGCATAGACCTCGAGCAGCTTCTCCGATACCGCAGTGAGCTTCAGCCGCTGCTTCACCACCGCCACGGTCGTGAAGAAGGCCGCCGCGATATCCTCGTCGCTCTGGCCCTTGTCGCGCAGCGCCTTGAAGGCACGGAACTGGTCCAGCGGATGCAGCGGCGCGCGATGGATGTTCTCGGCCAAGGAGTCGTCCTCGGCGAGGATCGGCGTCGCAGGATCGCGTACGACACATGGAACCGGCGCCGTTTTCGCCAGCCGTTTTTGTTTGACAAGGAGTTCGAGCGCCCGGAAACGGCGACCGCCGGCCGGCACTTCGAAGATGCCGGTTTCCGCCCCATCCGCGTCCAGCACCGGACGAACGTTCAAGCTCTGCAGCAAGCCACGTCGGCCGATATCGGCCGCGAGCTCGTCGATGGACACGCCGGCTTTGATTTTCCGAACGTTCGATTGTGACAAGCGCAGTTGCGCGAATGGGATGTCGCGCGAGGAGGACAAGACTATTTTCTGAACAGCATGAGCCATCACGGTTTCTCCGCGACGGGCGCCGAGAGACTTTCTCTCGACAGAAAACCCGTCGGTGCGCCAAGCGCAGCCCTCTAACTCTCTGAACTGAAAGGAGGAT
>CAZNNJ010000721.1:0-3337 GCA_964574305.1 uncultured Rhodospirillales bacterium
CTGCTCCCACTTCACCCATGCCAAGCTGATCGAATTGATCGAGCAGAAGGACGAGCAGGGGCTGACCGACGCCATGCTGGGCCATCTCGACGAGATCGAGAGCTATCTCGCGCTCTATGAAAAGGACGAGCAGCCGGTCGACATCAAAACCATCTTCTCCGACCTGTAGATGTCTATGGGGCCTGAGATTTGCCGGGGCATCGATGAACTGGCCGCGATCAGCGAGAGCCCGGATCGTCTGACCCGCATTTTCCTGAGCGACGAGCAGGCCCAGGCCAACGAACTGGTGCTGGTCTGGATGCGCGATGCCGGAATGGATGCCAGGATCGACGCCATCGGCAACGTCGTCGGCCGGTACGAGGGCGTGCGGCCGGGTCTGCCGGCCCTGGTGATGGGCTCCCATCTCGATACGGTGCGCGACGCCGGCAAATATGACGGCATGCTGGGCGTGATCACCGCCATCGCCTGCGTCGCAGAGCTGAACCGCGCCGGCCGCAGGCTGGATTTCGCCATCGTGGTGATCGGCTTCAGCGACGAGGAGGGCGTGCGCTTCGGCACCACCATGCTGGGCAGCGAGGCGGTGGCCGGCACCTTCGACCTCAGCCGGCTCGATCGCGCCGACGACCGCGGCATCACGATGGCGCAAGCGCTCACCGGCTTCGGCCTCGACCCCGCCCGCATCGGCGAGGCGGCGCTGAGCCGCGAAGACGTGCTGGCCTATGTCGAGCTCCATATCGAGCAGGGGCCGGTGCTCGAGGGCTGGGGATTGCCGGTCGGCTGCGTCACCTCGATCAGCGGCGCAACCCGCTATGAGGTGACGGTCGGCGGCGAGGCCGGCCATGCCGGCACGGTGCCGATGACGGCGCGCAAGGATGCGCTGGCGGCGGCCGCCGAATGCGTCCTGGCGGTCGAGGCGCGGTGCGCCGCCGAGCCGGGGCTGGTCGGCACTGTTGGCCGGATCGAGGCCGGACCCGGCGCGATCAATGTCATTCCGGGCCGTACCCTCTTCACCATCGACATCCGCGCGCCCGAAGATGCCCAGCGCACCGAGGCCGCCGCCGACGTGCTGCGGCAACTCGACACCATCGCCGCCAAACGCTGCGTGACGCTCACCGCGCGCAACATCTACGACATGCGGGCCGCGCCCTGCGCCCCCTGGCTGATGACGCAGATCGACGCCGCCATCGCCGCCGAGGGGATCACGCCCTTCCATCTGCCCAGCGGCGCCGGCCATGACGGCATGGCGATGATCGCCATCGCCGACATCGGCATGATCTTCCTGCGCTGCAAAGGCGGCATCAGCCACAACCCAGCCGAAGCCATCACCGTGGACGATGCCGAGACGGGGGCGCGGGTGCTGCTGCGGTTTATCGAGGGGTTTCGGGCGAAGCTTCAAATCGCCTCCCCCCTTGAGGGGGAGGTCGGCAACGCGCCAGCGTTGACGGGTGGGGGGTGATGTCGCCGCCCGCACTTCTCTCCCCCGCAAAGCGCTTGTGGCAGCATACCCCCCCACCCGCCGGCTTCGCCGTCGACCTCCCCCTCAAGGGGGGAGGCGCATTCAAGAGCACGTTCATGAATTCGATCCGCACCTACATCGACCAGCACCACCCCGATCAGGTCGCCTTCCTGGCCGAGCTGGTGAAAGTCCCCTCCGACAATCCGCCCGGCGACTGCGCGCCCCATGCCGCGCGAGCGGCGGAGCTGCTGGAAGAAATGGGCTTCACCGTCGAACGCCATGCCGTGCCGGCGGAGACGGTCAGGGCCAACGGCATGATCACCGCCACCAACCTTGTGATCCGCCGCTGCTTCGGCCCGGGACCGACCATCGCCCTCAACGCCCACGGCGATGTCGTGCCGCCGGGCGAGGGCTGGTCGGTCGACCCGTATGGCGGCGTCGTGAAGGACGGGGTGATGTATGGGCGCGGCGTGGCCGTGTCGAAATCAGATTTCGCCACCTACGTCTTCGCGCTGAAAGCGCTGGCGGCGAGCGGGCTCGACCTCAAGGGCACGGTCGAGATCCACCTGACCTATGACGAGGAGGCCGGCGGGCTGATCGGTCCGGGCTGGCTGCTGGCGCAGGGCATCACCAAGCCGGACTACGCGATCAGCGCCGGCTTCTCCTACAACGTCACCGTCGCCCATAACGGCTGCCTGCATCTTGAGGTGCGGGTCGAGGGCAAGTCGGCCCACGCCGCCCGGCCCGATACGGGCGTCGATGCGCTGGAGGCGGCGACCACCCTGCTCTCTTCGCTTTATGCGCTACGCGAGACCTACAAGACGACGCTGTCGAGCGTGCCGGGCATCACCCACCCGACTCTGGTCGTGGGTCTGATCTCGGGCGGCATCAACACCAACGTGGTGCCCGATGTCGTCACACTGCGCATCGACCGCCGCATCATCCCGGAGGAGAATTCCGCCGAGGCCGAGCGCGACCTGACCGCCCATATCGAGCAGGTCGCGGCCGACCTGCCCGGCATCACGGTCTCGGTAAAGCGCATCCTGCTGGCCGAGCCGTTCCGGGTGAAGCCGGGCCAGGAAACGCTGACCGCGCTGCTGCAGAAGCATGGGGAGGCGATCATGGGCGAGCCGATCCCGGCTGGCGGCGTGCCGATCTATACCGATGCGCGGCTCTATAGCGAGGCGGGCGTGCCGACCGTGCTCTACGGCGCCGGCCCGCATACGCTGCTCGAGGCCAACGGCCACCGCGCCGACGAGAAGCTGGTGCTGGAGGATCTGCGCAAGGCGACCCAGGTAGTGGCGTTGTCGTTGGCGGACCTGCTGAGTTCGGAGGCATGACTATGACCGACTATCCGCGCGACATGGTGGGCTATGGCCGCAACCCGCCGCACCCGCATTGGCCGGGCGACGCCCGCATCGCGCTGCAGATCGTCGTCAATTACGAGGAGGGCGGAGAGAACGCCGTGCTGCACGGCGACCCGGCTTCCGAGACCTTCCTGTCCGAGATCATCGGCGCCGCGGCCTTTGAGGGCCGGCGGCATATGAGCATGGAGTCGATCTACGAATATGGCAGCCGGGCCGGGTTCTGGCGGCTGATGCGCCTGTTCGAGGACCGGCAGCTGCCGGTCACCATGTTCGCCGTCGGCATGGCGCTGGAGCGCCACCCGGATGCCGCCAGGGCGATGGTCGAGCTGGGGCATGAGATCGCCAGCCACGGCTGGCGCTGGATCAATTACGACCAGATCGACGAGGCGACCGAGCGCAAGCATATGCGCCTTGCCATCGCCGGCATCGAGACGCTGACCGGGCAGCCCCCCCTCGGCTGGTACACCGGGCCCACCACGCAACCCACCCAGCGACCGGTGGCCGAAGGAGGCGG
>CAZNNJ010000722.1:0-1318 GCA_964574305.1 uncultured Rhodospirillales bacterium
GTTCGTCTTCCGGGTCATTTCGAGGAACCGCGGCGGCAGCATCTTGACCGGAGGGCGCAGGCCGATCGGCGCCAGGGCGGACATCGCCCCCAGCATTGAGGCGACGACGCCACCCATCAGGCTCCAGCCGTGCGACGGGTCGAGGATCGATGGCCAGATCGTCAGCCCAAGGCCGACGATCAGCACGAGATAGGCCAAGCGCAGCAGGGTGAGGCGGAGGGTGGACAGCTCGGTCATTGGGGTCTCCTTCATTCGACCTGTTTCAGGATTTTCTCGATTGCGGCCAGGCTGGCCGCGAGCTTGGTGAGTTCGGCCTGCATCACGATGAGCGCGGCCTGGTTGGCGGCCTCGGCCGCCACCGCTTTTTCGGCCAGCGCCCGATATGCCGTCTCGCTCGCGATGCGGGCGCGGGCCTGGAATGCGGCGGAGAAATATTTCATTCCGAAGATCAGCAGTGCCGTTCCCAGGAACAAGCCGATGGTGAGGAAATAAACACTGGTCGACATTTCGTTTTCCATTCTTCAGTCCGTTTCCACGGCGGGCAGGGTTTCCGCCGCCGCCACGATGGTTGATGGGGTGAGCTCGACGGTGAAATCCGCGATCTCGAAATAATTCAGCGCCGTGCCGTCGGCCGAGAGCTCCAGCTTGCTGGTCACCAGCCCGGCCTCCTCCAGCTTCTGCAGGTGCAGATGCAGCAGGGGCCGGCTGATCCCGATCTCGCGCGCCAGCTGGCTGACGTAATTCCGCCCGTTGGTGCTGAGCGCGGCGACGATCCGCAACCGATGCGGATTGCCCAGCGCCCCCAGAACCGCAAGCAGACGTTCCCCGGAGAGAGACAAGCGAAAGCTCCGTAATTCATGTGTCAGATATTTCTTACATATGAAAGGAGATGTCAAGGGTGTTTTTCTCGCCCCCTCACTTCGTCATTCCCGCGAAGGCGGGAATCCAGGAATGCCGGAGGCAGCTGAGCCTGAGTCATGTCGCTGCGGACGCGGCTCTGACGCTGGATTCCCGCCTTCGCGGGAATGACGGAAGAGGGGCGGACGGGGCTCAGCGTCAGTGCGGCAGCGGCGCTAGCGAGCTCAGGATCATCCGGAATGTTCGACATGCCATACAGGTTCGCGATCTCGCTATGCAGGAAGTCGCGCATGTAGAAGTTGCGGCTCAGGCGCACGCGGCCGAGATCTTCGAGTGCTTTGACGGTTTGCGGTTGCTTCATCGGTTGGGCTTGTTGCCGGACCACCAATGAAAGGGAGGGCGACAATGCGGGTCTTAAGAGCCCCGTTCCACGGGCATTCCCGGGCGTTGCTTCGTAGTT
>CAZNNJ010000722.1:1328-3326 GCA_964574305.1 uncultured Rhodospirillales bacterium
CTCTGGCTGTGTGTGGTGGTTTTCATGAAGTTGGATTGGGGCTGGCGGCGGGGGGTGTTGCGGGGGAGGCGGAGTTCGGGGGCGCCCTCGTCCAGGTCGGCGCCCTGGGCCAGCAGGGTGGCGAGCGTCGCTTCGGCCGGGGTCAGGCCGAAGAGTTGGCCCACGACATGGGCGGAGACGCTGGCCCGCCGTTCCGGGTCGCGCATCACCACGATGGCGGAGCGGCGCAGCGGCGCGTTGAGAGGGTGGGCGCTGGGTCCTGGATGGACGATGACGGTCAGCGGCGCGGGGTCACCGTCGCGGTCCACCGCCAGCGGCCGGCCGTGGGCGCGGACGGGATCGGTCTGCGCCTCGGCGCCCGCGCGGATGAAGCTTTCGAGCGAACGCGCTGTCGCCGCATCGCGGGCGGTCAGGCGGCCGGCCGCGATGGTGAGGCCGTCGCCGGCGGCGAGGATTTCCTGGCCGACCTCGTTGGTCGCCATCACCATCCCCTTGGGATCGACCAGAGCCACGCCGATGCCGATCCGGTCGATCACCGTCTGGTACACGGCCCGCTCGCGATAGGTCTGGGTGTAGTTGACGAAGATGCGCAGCGCCCGCTTCAGATGCGGCGCCAGGGTTTCCAGCAGCTTTCGCTGGCCGTCGCTGAAACCGCTGCCGCCCCACAGGCCGAAGGCGAACGCGATGCCCGGGGCGATCCGGGCCGAAAAGCTCAGCGCCTTGGCGGATGCATCGAATTCGGCGACCCGCTCGTCATGGTCGCCGGCGAACACCTGGGTCGAGGAGAAACGGTCGATCTCGTCCTGCGTCTTTGGATCGACGCCGGGCGAGAACAGCCGCAGCCGCTCGGGATGGCCCAGGCTGCGCGTCTCGATCAGGATCGAGGCGGCATGGACGCCGAACACCCCGGTTGCCGCGCCCAGGAACGTGGCCCAGCCCGGAGTCTCGACGATACCGTCATAGATCGCCTCGATCAGCGTCTCGGTGCTTGTTTCTTCCCGCTTCATGCAAATGCATCATGCGGCGATCCTTCGGGCGGGCGTAGTAGGGTCAGCAACAAGCAGCCGGGGAAGTTTCATGTCCGATCTGGTCGAAAGCCTGAGACAGGATCCGCAATCCTTCGTCCATGCCCATTACAACGAGGGCTTCGCACTGAGACGGGAGGAACGGGACGCGATCGCGCTCGCCGGCTTGCGCAAACGCTTCAAGCAGCTGGGCTCGGCCCTGCCGGCCGTCGCCAAGCTCGCGGCCGACCAGGGCATCCATGAGATCAACGCGATCGACGATGCCGCGCCGCTCTTGTTCCCGCACACCGTCTACAAGTCCTACCCGCTGTCCTTCCTGGAGCGTGGGCAGTTCGACCGGCTGACCAAGTGGCTCGGCGGCCTCACCACCGTCGACCTCAAGGGCGTCGACCTTTCCGGTGTCGACAGCATCGACGAATGGATCGCGCGGATCGAGAAGGCGACCGACATCAACCTGATCCATACGTTCGGCACCACCGGCAAGCTGTCCTTCCTGCCGCGCACCAAGAGCCAGACGGCGCTGACCGCCACGATCAACGCCCACTGCATCCGCGATTGGTCGGGGTATAATACCGGGCCGGACCTGTTCGAGCGGCATATGCCGCTGATCTCCCCCTCCTACCGCCATGGCGGCAGCGCGATCATCCGCGGCATGAACTTCATGGCCGTGAACTATGCCGGCGGCTACGACAATGCCTTGTTCCTTTACCCCGACGCCTATTTCAGCGCCGACGTGATCTCGCTGGCCGGCCGCATGCGCGCTGCCGAGGCACGGGGCGAGGCGGGCCAGGTGACGATCCCGCCGTCGCTCGCCGCACGGCGCGACGAGTTCGCCGCCCGCGAGCAGGGCCGCGCCGCCGACATGGACCGGTTCTTCGAGGAGGCGCGCCGCCGCTTTGGCGGGCAGGACGTGTTCCTGTTCGCGGTCTGGCCGATCCTGTTCGAATGGGCCGAGGAGGGGCTGAAGCGCGGG
>CAZNNJ010000723.1:0-3314 GCA_964574305.1 uncultured Rhodospirillales bacterium
GTGGCGATGGCGATCTGGAGCTTGGTGCCGACGCCGTCGGTGGTGGCGACCAGGATCGGGTCCTTGTAGCCGGCGGCCTTGGGGTCGAACAGCGCGCCGAAGCCGCCCAGCGCGGCCGTGGTGCCGGCCCGCGCCGATGCCTTGGCCAGCGGGCCGATCGCCTTGACCAGCGCATTGCCGGCGTCGATATCGACGCCGGCCGCCTTATAGGCGCCCGGCTTTTCGTCAGATGGTGTCGTTATGGCATCCTCGCGCTGGCTAAGATATGGTCCGGCCACCCGATAAGGCTATCGGCTCAAGCGGGCATAGATGAGCGAACATGGACTGGTTTGCAATGTTTAGAGGTCGCCGCACCGTTCGAGCTTTCGTCCTGGCGCTTGCGCCCATGCTGGCGATCTCCGCCAGGGCTGAGACCTTCCTGACGGTCAGCGACGTGCCGGTCGATGTCACCGCCAAGGATGCCGCCGCGGCGCGCGATCAGGCCATCGCCGTGGCGCAAAGCAAGGCGTTCGACAAGCTGATCAAGGAGATGGTCCCCAACCCCTCCGACCAGGCCAGGCTTCATCCCAGCCAGCAGGACATCGAGAGCTTCGTCCAGGATTTCGGCGTCGAGAACGAGCGGGTTTCGACCGTCCGCTATATCGGCCTCTATGATGTCCGCTTCCGCGAGAGTCGAGTCCGCAAATATCTGGCCGACTCGGGTGTTACCGCACTTGCCAGCTTGCCCGCCAGCACGGCGCCCGGCACGGCCGATGGGAGTGCGCAACCGGATGGAAGCACGGGCCAGCCGCCGGCGCCGGGCGGTCTCGCCACACCCTATCCGATTGCCGTCCCGGTCGCCGGGGTCGAGGGCTGGGTCAGGCTGCGCAATCAGCTGACCGGCACGCCCGGCGTCCAGCACGTGGCGCTCGACGCGCTGACGCGCGAGGCCGCCGCGCTGACGCTCGACTTCTCCGGTGACGTCGTCGCATTGCAGGCTGCCTTGTCCAATAGTGGTTACGTGCTGGTGCAGACGGCGCCGGGCAACGCCGCTGGTCCCGGCATGTTCCAGCTCCGCCCCACCGGATTCGCGCCGCCCCGGCAATCCGCTGCCCCGCCGCCGCCTTCGCAGCTGCAATGAAGTCGCGCACGGAGTTTTCCTTCGCCCGCCAGTTCCTGTTCTGGCTGTTCATCGCCGCCGCCGCGATCTTCCTGCTGTGGCAGCTCAGCGGCATGCTGCTGCCCTTCGTGCTCGGCATGGCGCTGGCCTATGTGTCGGACCCGTTCGCCGACCGGTTGGAGCGGCTGTTCTTTCCGCGCTGGCTGGCCAGTCTGATCGTGCTCGGCATCATTGTCGGCGGCGGCATCCTGGTGCTCGTCCTGGTCATCCCGGTGATCGCCAACCAGGCGATGCAGCTCGCCGAGCAGATGCCGCACTATCTCGACCTGGTGCGGCATCGCTTCCTGCCGCAGCTGACCCGCTTCGTCGCCAGGGTCGGCGGGCCGCACGATGCCGCCGACGTCCAGAAGGCCGCCGGCGCCTATGTCGGCAGCGTCTCCTCCTGGGTGTTCGGGATGCTGAGCCACCTCTGGTCCAGCAGCCTGGCGATCGCCAATGTCATCTATGTCATGGTGCTGACGCCGCTGGTCGCGTTCTATTTCCTGCGCGACTGGGACCGGATGGTCGCCAAGCTCGATTCCTGGTCGCCGTTGCGCCACCGCGACGACATAAGGGGGCTGGCGCGCGAGATCGACGATATCCTGGCCGGCTTCATCCGCGGCCAGGCGACGGTCTGCGTGATCGTCGGGCTCTATTACGCGGTGGCGCTCAGCGTCGCGGGGCTCGAATATGGCGCGATAATCGGCACGGTCGCCGGCATATTGAGCTTCATTCCCTATCTGGGTGCGATCGCCGGGCTGATCGCCAGCGTTACGGTTGCCTTCATCCAGTTCGACGACCATCTGAGGGTCGCGATCGTCGCCGGCGTCTATATCCTGGGGCACATGATAGAAGGCAATCTCATCACGCCGATGCTGGTCGGCAACCGGGTCAAGCTGCACCCGGTCTGGATCATCTTCGCCTTGATGGCCGGCGGCGCGCTGTTCGGCTTCACCGGTGTGCTGCTGGCGGTGCCGGTCGCCGCGGTGGTGGGCGTGCTGGTGCGCTTTATGCTGCGCCAATATCTCGACAGCAATTTCTACGATAACCGCGCCGAGCCCCTCCCGCAGGTCGATCCAAGCGAGCTTTAGAAGTGACCGGATCGGAGCAGCTGATCTTCCCGTTTCCGGAGAAGGTCGATCACGACATTGAGGCTTTCATCGTCGCGCCCAGCAACCGCCATGCCTTCGACTGGGTCGAGCGCTGGCCGGACTGGCCGTTCACCGCGCTGGTTCTGGTCGGGCCGGCGGGCTGCGGCAAGACGCATCTCGCCACGCTGTGGCGGGAGCGCAGCGGCGCGGCGCCGATCGATCTCGGCTCTGCCGGGATCGAGCAGGCGGCGGCGCTGACGGCCGATGGGCAGCCGATCCTGGTCGAGGATTGCGACCGCGTGCTCGGCGAAACCCAGGCGGAACGCGAATTGCTGCAGCTCTACAACCTTGCCAAGGCGGCGGGATCGCGGCTGCTGCTGACCGCCCGCCAGGCACCGTCTCTGTGGCCGCTTCAACTGCCGGACCTCAGATCCCGCCTCAACAGCGCGATGGTCGTTGCGATCGATCCGGCGGACGACGAACTGCTGCGGTCGGTTGCCGCCAAGCTGTTCGGCGACAAGCAGGTCGAGGTCGGCGACGAGGTCGTCTCCTACCTGCTGAGCCGGAGCGAGCGCACCGTGACCAACGTGGCGCAGGCGATCGAAAGGCTGAACACCATCAGCAAGACCCGGCAGCGCCCGATCACCGTGCCGATGGCGCGGGAGGTGCTGCTCCAGCCCGACGATGAGAGCTGACTATTCTTCGAGCAGAATCGGGCGTCGCGTCGCCAGCATCCGCCGCCGTGCCCCGAGCGCAAAGACCGCGACACCTGCCCAGATGAAGAGAAACGACGCCGCGGTCAGCGGAGTCACCGTCTCGCCGTCGGCAAGTCCGACAGCGAACTGCAATGTCGGCGCGATAAACTGCATGAAGCCGAGGACAGTGAGGCTGACCCGCTGCGCGGCGAACGCGAAGGCAACCAGCGGAAGAACGGTCGCCGGGCCGCAAAACAGCAGCAGCGCCGTTGCATCGCCCCGGCGCCCGAATACGCCCATGCCGGTATGTTCCAGCCACAGCGCAAAAGCGACGGCCGGCAGCAGCAGGATCGCGCATTCGACCAGAAGGCCGGTCTGCGCATCGGCGCG
>CAZNNJ010000724.1:0-3314 GCA_964574305.1 uncultured Rhodospirillales bacterium
CGAGCCGGCGACGCCGAATTCGTCGCGCATCGCCTGGTTGCGCTCGAACCCGCCGGCGGCCAGCAGCACGCCGCGCCGGGCGCAGATGCGGGCGGAGCGCCCATTGCGCGTGACATGGGCGCCGACCACCCTTCCATCCTCGACGATCAGGCTTTCCAGTGTGCAATTGAGCTCGAAGCGTGCCCCGGCATCGCGGCCGGCGAGCAGCAGCCGGCCGACCAGGGCACGGCCGCCGCCGATCGGCTCGGGCTCGGCATAACCCATGATGTCGTTGCCCATCGACAGGCGCACCTTGCCTTCGAACTCGCCAAGCTCGGAGGAGTGGATCGGCATGGTCAGCACGTCGCGGCCGCGCGCATGGGCCGGCGGGCAGCCGATATCGCCGTAATAGTCGGGGAAGGCGAACCAGGAGAACCGGATGTGCCGGCTGCGCTCCAGATACGCGACCACGTTCGGCCCGTTGCGCACGAAGGCGCGCTGCAGGTCGCGCGGCGTGCGGTCGCCGACCACCGTCTGGAAATAGTCGAGGGCCGTATCGTTGCTGTCATCCAGCCCGTCGCGCCGGGACGCCTGGTTCCCCGGCAGCCAGACCGCGCCGCCGGAATAGCAGGTGGTGCCGCCGAACCTGTCGGTGCTCTCGATCACCAGCGTATCGAGCCCCTCCGACGCCGCGACATAGGCTCCGGTCAATGCACCGCCGCCGCTGCCGGCGACGAGGATGTCGCAGGTTAGGTCCCAGTCGGTCATTTGCGATCTTTTCCTGGAAGCATTGGTGATGCTGAAACAGTCACGCTCTCCTCGCCTCCCCCATCAAGGGGGAGGGACATGAAGGGCGAACTGCCGCAAAAAACCCTCTTCCATGATGGGAGAGGGTTGGGTGAGGGCGCAATGCCGCCCATGAAGCTCAGAACATCCCATCGATGCGCTTCAGCACATGCCGGCAGAACTTCGCCATGTCGTTCGGATCGTCGAAGAAGTTGGCCGGCTTGATCGCGATCAGGTCGCAGCCCCGGGCGACCAGCGCGGGGAGTTGCGCGTCCAGCGTCGCGTCGAAATCGGCGGGACGGTCATCGGGGAAGGACGGCACCAGCCAGCCGGCGATTTCCAGCTCATCGGCGCTGCGACCGGCCTCAGCGAAGCTGCGGTCGAGCAGCGCCTTGTCGTCCTCGCTCAAGGGGAAGCCCATGAACAGCCCGTCGGCATGGGCAACGATGCGCTGCAGGAAGCTCGGCCGGATTTCCATGCCGCCGAACCACAGCTTCAGACGCTTACGGTCGGGCTTGGGCGCGAAATAGGTGTTGGCGAACTGGTAGAACTCGCCGTCATAAGCCGCGGGCGTGTCCGCCCACAGCACCTTCCAGATCGCCAGATGCTCGTCCAGCCGCCGGCCGCGGGTCGCGAAATCGACCTGCATCGACTGGTATTCCTCGGTATGCTAGCTGACCGTCGGCATCACCGTGAAGCGGCCGTTCGAGATCAGGTCCAAGGTCGCCAGATCCTTGGCCAGCGTGATGGGGTGCCTGAGCGGCGCGATCAGCGCGGCGGAGATGATGCGGATGGTCGAGGTGGCGCCGGCCATCGCCGCCAGCTTGATCAGCGGGCTGGGCCAGGGCGTCGCCGGATCCTGCATGCCGGGCATCACGAACTGGCGCGGATTGTCCGGCCGGCCGAGCGACCCGGCGCTGGGCCCCATCACCACATGCTCGCTGACGAACAGGCCTTCGATGCCCTCGCCCTCGGCGATCCTGGCGAATTCGATATGGCGATGCTCCTGCTCGGCGGGCAGCAGCGTGAACAGCTCGCTCATGGCGAGCATCACCTTCGGCCTGGCGCCGGATTTGTTCATTGTCGTTGTCCTTGCGGCGTCAGGCCTGCTGCTCGGCAATTTCCTTCGCCCACACCTCGTTGGCGTAGCCGGTATCGACCTCTTTCTCGAAATGCGCGACCGATTGCGGGCGGACCTTGTCGCGGTCGACATAGAACTGGTCGTACCAGGTGCGCAGGCGATAGACCGGGCCGTCGCTCTCGGTCACCAGCGGATTGTCGATGCGGGCCTTGCGCTGCCAGATGCGCACGTCCTGGAAAGTGGCGACCTTCAGCCCCTCGAAATTCACCATGTGGCGGGCATGGTTCTCCTCCTCGCTGAGCCCTTCCTTCTTGCGGGTCAGCACGCCCATGCCAAGGCGGAACTTGCCCGGCGCGATCGGCAGGATCGAGAGGAACAGGACCGAGTACAGCACCCCCACCTCGGGGAAGCGCCACCACAGATAGTCGACCGAATAGGCCGGGCCGTTCCAGGTCGATTCCGAGCGCAGGAAGCCATCGATCCTTTCCGGGTCGCCCTCGTAATGGCCGTCGCGGTCATAGGTCGGCGACACGTCATCGGAGCCGCACTCCATGTATTGGGTGGCGACATGCCGGTCGAAGACGCATTTGAAATAGCCGGGCTGGGCGCCCTTGCGCTCGCCATGGACATAGAAGAAGTGCGGCATGTCGGCGAGGTTGTCGATCAGCTCGCGCGGGTGGTTCTCGACGATCGCCTCGGTCCAGGCCCAGTCGGGGCTCCAATCGTCACCGTAGGCGCCGGCTATACGCGGCAGCTCGACATCCGGCGGCGAGCCCTCCGGGTCGTTCCAGATGACCAGATGCTTGTTGACCACATTAGCGGTCCAGGCCCGGGTGCGGGCGCCCTGCGGGACCTTCTTCGAATAGGGCACCGACACGCAGTAGCCCTCGCCGTCCCACCGCCAGTCATGGAAGGGGCAGGCGACAGTGTTGCCGACGATCCGCCCGTCGGACAGGTCGCCGCCCATATGCAGGCAATAGGCGTTGAGCACGTTGAGCTTGCCGTCCTCCCCCTGGAAGACGACCAGTTTGGTGCCGAACGCCTCGACCGCATGCGGCTTGCCGTCCTTGAACATCGCGGCGGGGCCCAGGCAGTGCCAGCCGCGCGCGAAGCGCGTGGGGATCGGGCTCGATTCGATCTCCCGAACGGCCTGGCGTTCGCCCAACACAGTGTCCGGCATCTGTCCTCCCCTCGACCGTTCAAATTACGGTACCAGCGGTTCCGTAATAGAGGTTTACCCAGGATCGTTGTCAAGCATTGATCGGGCGCCGAGCCCGCGGAGCGCCGCGCGCAGCAGGTCGGCCAGCGCCTCCGCCGTCACCGGCGCTTGCGGAAAGACCAGGCGCAGCAGCAGCGGCCCCCAGATCAGGTCCATCGCCAATTCGATATCCAGACCGTCCGGCAGCTTCCCGCGCGCCACGGCCTGTTCGAGAATCTGCCGCGTCGGCTGGCGGCGGCGCGCCATCCA
>CAZNNJ010000725.1:0-1402 GCA_964574305.1 uncultured Rhodospirillales bacterium
CGCGCGACCGCGCCCGCGTATTCGAGGGGGCAACAAATATCCCGTAGGGGACCGGCGCCACGGCCTCTTCGAAAGGGGTGGATTTGCTCCGGTTCTGGCCATTATCCTGAGACGCTCCGTAACATTACCCGGATGTCGGCCTAAAGACTCGGTTGTATCGTTCGTCTACCGCTCCATCGCGCCCTTACCCGCGATAATCTTTTCGCGGAACTTTTCGATCCGCGCGATACGGGTGGCCGACTGCTTGGCCTGGTTCAGATTGAACATATAGCTTTTCTGCCGCCCCGGCGTCAGGGCCTGAAAGGCCTCGGCCATTTCCGGATCGGCGTCCAGCGCCTCGGCCAGCTCGTCCGGCATATCGATCTCGCGGCTTGCCTTCGGCGGCTTCGTTCCCGCCTCGGCGTGGTCCATCCACCGCTTCAGATTGGCCCGGATCCCCGGTTCCCTCTCGCCAACCTGCCCCACCGCCGTAAAGCGGATCGTCCCCGGCCTGTGGCTGTTCGGCCGCTGCCGCCCCCGGACGTTTTCGGTGTCCTTCCACAGGCCGGCGTTCATGAAGCTCAGCCGGAAGTCGGTCAGGAACGCACCGAAAATCGCGATATTGCGTCCCGCGTGCATGTAGCAGGGATGCGCCCATTTCACGGTCTCTTCCAAGCCCATGTCCAGGCAGATCCGGCGTAGCACGTTCAGGTCGTCGATCCAGAGCCGGGTCGAGCAATCCGGCGTCGCGAACCGGTCGCACCGCCCGCAGCCCTTGGTGAAGAAATCATCGGGATCGGAAATCATTGCCATTGCATGCTGCACTCGCTGAGGAATCGAACAATTCAAAGAGCTTGTTCGGCTCCCGGGTTGCGGAGTCTTCGTAGACTATCTGGGCCTGATGACAGCGTTCTCCAGCGCAACGCGATTACACGTCCAAAAGCTGCGAATGTCGTCATCGCCAATAATCGTCACAGTCCCAGTAACGCGCACGAGCCGGTCCGATAAACGGCCTGCCGCGCCACTGGATGGATAAAGAGTGATGCACTTTGCCCAGTAGTCAAAGCCGGCACCATTCCGGCCGTCTCGCACGTCCAGATACGCGTCTTCGGTTTCCCACAGGGCGCGGGTATCCGTTCTCCAGGTGAAGTAGCCGACCACCGTTACTCTTTGGCCAGTTCTTCCCGGCTCATGAGGGAGACGGTCCAGTGGATTCTCGCCATGCGGGCCAGATCTGCATCCAAAGAATCGAAAAATAACCCATTTAAGATTGTACCAGCAATTTCACCAAGTGTGACGTGCCCGTTGACTTCAGGATTGTTAACATTGGTGGCACTGGGGCCGCGAATTCCAATAACAAGTAATTTCTCAGCACCCATTTTCACAGCGGCGCTCAATGGCGCGTTCAATCGCACCATCCCAT
>CAZNNJ010000725.1:1412-3309 GCA_964574305.1 uncultured Rhodospirillales bacterium
CACTCCCAGTTACTCGGCTTCGGTTTCCCACAGGGCGCGGTTATCCGTTCTCCCGGTGAAGTAGCCGACCACCGTTACTCTTTGGCCAGTTCTTCCCGGCGCCAAGGCGATGAGCTGGGTTGGCGTAAGATCGTCACTTGCCGGGGAATCGGCGCCGCTCAGGGGAGGATGCGCGCAAGCCGACGCCAGTAGGCCGACACCGACACAAAATAGGGTGAATATGCGGCGAGCACACATTGGACTTGCAGTTTTCTCCGATGCCCGAAGCGACCTCCCCGGACTCTGGTTAGGCGTGATCCCATGTGTCAATCTAGATTCCGTCACCACTGGCTTTCGGTCTGCTCCACAATCCTGACATTCATCATTGCGTACCAGCGCGGGGTTAAGGCCGCCTAGCCATCCCGAGCAATTCCGGTTAGGGCTTCCCACATGAGCTTCGCCCGCGCCGTCCGAACCGTCGCCGGATTGACCATGGTCAGCCGGGTGCTGGGTTTCATCCGCGATGTGCTGACCGCCGACCTGCTGGGCGCCGGGCCGATGGCGGATGCGTTTTTCGTCGCGTTCAAGCTGCCCAATTTCTTCCGCCGCCTGTTCGCCGAGGGCGCCTTCAGCGTCACCTTCGTGCCACTGTTCGCCAAGACCGCGCATGCCGATGGGCAGGATGCCGCCGCGCGTTTCGCCGAGGAAGCGCAGGCGGCCCTGCTGGCGATCCTGATCCCGCTGACCGTCGCGCTGCTGCTGTTCATGCCGGCGGTGATGCTGGTGCTGGCCCCGGGTTTCGAGACCGGCAGCGAGCGTTATGACCTGGCGGTAAAGCTTTGCCGCATCACCTTTCCCTACCTGACCCTGGTGTCGATCACCGCGCTTCAGGGCGGCGTCTTGAACGCGCTCGACCGCTACGGCCCGTTCGCGACCGCGCCGATCCTGTTCAATCTGTGCCTGATCGGCGGTCTGCTGCTGACGCCCTTGTTTCCCAACGCGGCCTATGCGCTGTCATGGGGCGAGTTCGCCGCGGGCGTGGTCCAGGTCGTATGGATGATGGGGTCGTGCCGCCGCGCCGGCATCTTGCTCAAGCTGCGCTGGCCCAGGCTGACGCCGCAGATCAAGAGGCTTTTCACCCTGATGGGGCCGGCGGCCGTCGGCGCGGGCGCCGTACAGATCAATATCTTCATCGACACGATGATCGGCTCGCTGCTGCCCGCCGGGTCGATCTCGGACCTGTATTATGCCGAGCGGCTGTATCAGCTGCCGTTGGGCGTCATCGGCGTCGCGGTCGGCACCGCGCTGCTGCCGTCGCTGGCGCGGCATGTCCGCTCAGACAACCGGGAGGGCGCCAGGCGGCTGGAGGCCCGCGCTATCGAGGCCTCGCTGCTATTGTCGCTGCCTGCCGCGATCGCGCTGATGGTTGCCGGCGCGCCGATCATGACCGCGCTGTTCGCCCGGGGGCATTTTACACCGGCCGATGCGCTGGCCACCGCCGGGGCGCTGGCCGGCTATTCCGCCGGCATCCCGGCCTATGTGCTGGCGAAGACGCTCTCCACCGGATACTACGCCCGCGAGGATACCAAGACGCCGCTGAAATTCAGCCTGATCACGGTGGCGCTGAACACGATTTTCGCCCTCACCTTCGTGCTGGTCTTCCATTTCGGCATCGTCGGCATCTCGGCGGCGACCGGCATCACGGCCTGGCTGAATGTCGGCATGCTGGCGATGGGCCTGAAGAGCCGGGGCCTGCTGGGCTTCGACCCCAGGCTGGCGCGGGTCCTGCCGCGTATCGTGCTGGCGACCGTGCTGATGGCGGCGGCGCTCTATGCCATTCAGATGCCGTTCGCCGGCTGGTGGTCGGCCGATATCGCCCGGCGCGGGGTGGGCTTGACCCTGCTGGTCGGCGGCGGGC
>CAZNNJ010000726.1:0-3293 GCA_964574305.1 uncultured Rhodospirillales bacterium
GACCCGACCCGGCCCGGCGAACGGGCGGTGCTGATGCTGTCGGACGCGGAGCGCCTCGAAGCTCTCGCCCGAGCGGTGCCGCCGCGACCGACGGACGGGTTCGGCGCGGCCGGGGCGGTCCACGAGGTCCGCCGCCTAAGCCCCGCTCGGGCGCTCGTGACCAGCCGTTTCGTCCTGGTGGGCGACCGGGATGGGCCCCCCACCGGGCAATGAAAATGGACCGGAGCACGGGAAAGCCGTACCAAAGAAGAGGCCTTTCGCCAGATGGCCGGGACGATTGAACAAGTTATTGTTGAAGACTGAGTTTTCGTAGTATAAGCCTGCGCCGGCACGGATGACCATCTTGCCGTCACCTACTGGATCCCAGGTAAAACCAGCCGTGGGACCAAAGTTGTGCGCGGGGACGCGGATATTCTCCGGCCGGATCGAAAGGGTCACGTTTTCACCCTGCCGTAGCCCAGCCGGCATCGTCACTGCGGCGATCAGCTTGCCGCCGAGGCGAATGTGCCCCCCATCCGCGACCACGGCATCGAGCAGGTTCGACTGGCCGATGAAGCCGGCAACGAAGCGGTTGGCCGGGTTGCGGTAGATCTCGGTCGGCGGACCGATCTGCTGGACCACGCCGTCGGCCATCACCACGATCGTGTCCGCTATGGTCATCGCCTCGCGCTGGTCGTGCGTCACCAGGATGGTGGTGATCTGAAGCTTCTGCTGAAGCTGGCGCAGCTCCACCTGCATATGGTCGCGCAGCTTGGCATCCAGCGCCGATAGCGGCTCGTCGAGCAGGAACAAAGCCGGCTCCTGCGCCAGGGCACGGGCGATGGCGACACGCTGGCGCTGGCCGCCTGACAGCTGGTCGATGGTGCGGCCGCCGATATCGGGCAGCTTGATCAGCTCCAGCAGCTCGCGCACCCGGGCGCGGCGGTCGGCCGGGCCGATGTTCCTCAGCCGCATGGCATAGGCGATATTGTCCTCGACCGTCAGGAACGGAAACAGGGCCAGCGCCTGGAACACCATCGCGAAATTGCGGCGATGGACCGGCGTGTCGGTGATGTCCTTGTCGTTCAGGTAGATGCGGCCTGAGGTCGGTGTTTCGAGGCCGGCCACCATCCGCATCAGCGTGGTCTTGCCGCAGCCCGACGGCCCCAGGAAGCAGACGAACTGCCCGCGCGGCACCGTCAAGGAGACATTCCTGACGACGGCATTGGCGCCGTAGGCTTTCGAGACATCGCGAATTTCCAGGCCCAATGTCATCGTTACTGGGTCATCCTTACCTCATGATCGGCGGCTCACGATGTTGGCGGCCGAAACCTTCCGCAATAACAAGCTCCACAAGCACAGTTGCCGGGCAGCGCAACTATCCGGCCTGCCTTACTTTCGCGCATCGGCAACGATTTTTGCGCAAGCCGATATTCTTGCCGGCCGCAATCCCGGACATCCTCGCCGACAGGAGTCGAAAGTTTTGCAAGCCCCATGCCAGCGGGCAGAAACGGAGTTCGAGATGGCGGAAGCGAAGAATGCCAAGCAGCCGATGATCGTCGGCAAGGCGGCCCTGATCATGGTCGACTGGCAGCGCGGCGGCGAATATATGCCGGGCGAAGAGAACGGCGTGCCGCATATGGACGACAGCACGGACCGGCGCAAGAAAGTGCGGCCCTTGGTCGACGCGGCCCGGGCGGCCGGCGTGCCGATCATCTATATCCAGGAGGTCCACCGCCCCGACATGGTCGACTTCGGCCGTGAACTGGACGGCGACGAGGACGTGCACTGCATCGAAGGCAAGCGCTCGACCGAGATCGCCGCCGAGGAGGTCGATTTTCGCCCGGGCGACTATTTTGTGCCCAAGCGCCGCTATTCCGCCTTCTATGCCACGGACCTCGAGATCCTGCTGAAGGGCCTGAAGGTCCAGACGCTGATCCTGACCGGCGGCCTGACCGATGTGTGCGTCCACTACACTTTCGTCGACGGGCACCAGGGCGACTATTACTGCCGCGTGGTCGAGGATTGCGTCGGCGGCTCCAGCCGGGCGGCGCATGACGCGTCACTGAACGCCATGGAATATCTCCAGGCCGGCGCACGGCGCACCAGCGACGAGATTTTGGCGGCCTTCGAGGCGATGAAGCCGCCGCTGGCGGCTTGAAACGAACGCCAGAGCCCGCCGCCTCGGTCTTCTCGGTCGGCGTCGCCGTCTTCGCCATCTTCTCGTTCGAAGTCGGCGCCGCCTTCACCAAGGGCCTGTTTCCCAGCCTGGGCGCGTTCGGCGCGGCGACTGTCCGGCTGTTCTTCGGCACCGTCTTCCTGTGGGCATTCTGGCGCCCCTGGCGCGGAACGTTAAACCAGAGGCAGCGCCGGGAGCTGCTGGCCTATGGCCTGTCGCTGGGTGGGATGTCGCTGTTCTTCTACCTGGCGCTCCAAACACTGCCGCTGGGGCTGACCCTGTCACTAGAGATGACCGGGCCGCTGACCCTGTCGCTGGTGAGTTCGCGCCGGCTGCTCGATGTCGTCTGGATCGCGGTGGCGGCGACGGGGCTGCTGCTTCTGCTGCCGCTCGGCCAGCCTGTCGCCGCGCCGGACCCGCGCGGCATGATGTTCGCCGTAATGGCCGGCACCTGCTGGGCGCTTTATATCATCACCGGGCAGCGGGCCGGGACCAGCCTGCCGCAAGGCCGGGCGATCGCGCTTTCGCTGGCGGTCGCGACCCTAGCGGTGGCGCCCTGGGGCGTGGCCAAGGCCGGGGCGGCGCTGATCGATCCGCGCAACCTGCCCGTCGCGATCCTCTCCGGCCTGTTCTCGACCGCCATCCCCTACTCGCTCGACCTCTATGCCATGTCGCGCATCCCAGCCCGGCTGTTCGGGCTGCTGATGAGCCTGGCGCCGGTTGCCGGTGCGCTGGTCGGCCTCGTCATGCTGCATGAGGCGCTGAGCGCGCGGCAATGGACCGCGATCCTGTGCATTGTCGCGGCGACCGGCCGCGAGCGCCTGGCGGAGGGGATCGGCCGTGGGAAGCCGCTACCGGCGGCTGACCCCGCCGAGTAGCCTCGGCCGGTCACCCCAGCGCCATCGCCACCTTCTCCGCATCCGGCACCACATCAAAATCGTACAGCCGCTTGCGGAACGTCGCGTGTGCGGTCAGCTCAGCGTCGCGGACGCCGAGGTCGGAGTAGGCTGAGTCGTAGCGCAGCCCGTTCTCTCTCGCGCCGCGCTGCACCTGCGCCACCCGCTCGCGGCGCAGCCGCTCGTAGGCGACGAGCGCCGCCGGAACGGACGCGCCGTCGGCGCGCTGCAGGATCGTT
>CAZNNJ010000727.1:0-3289 GCA_964574305.1 uncultured Rhodospirillales bacterium
AAAAGGGGCATTACGAAATGGCGGTGTCCGGCAAACCTTTGCCGGTGGGATCCTGGTAGGGCGTGCCGGGCCGGTCGAAGAGATGCGGCGCGTCGAGGATCAGAAGGTCCAGGCCGTTCGCCACGCCGCGGCGGATGGCGGCCCGGCCGCCAAAAAAGTTCGGCAGGGTTGCCGCGGCCTCACGCTTTGCCGCCCGCATCACCGCCGGATAGCCCGGCACGACGGTGCGGACCTCAACCCCTTCAGGCTTGAGCGCCGCGGGCAGCGCGCCCGCCACGTCGGCCAGCCCGCCGGTCTTGATCAGGGGATAGATTTCGGATGTGACGGCAAGGACCCTGATGGTCATTGGCCGATCGCGTCGATCATGCGCTGGTTGATCATGCAGACCCCTTTGGGCGTGACGCGAAACCGCTGGGCGTCGAGATCGGGGTCCCAGCCGACCTGGAGACCTTCGGGGATCTTGGTGCCACGCTCGATGATGACGTTGCGCAGCCGCGCGCCGCGGCCGATCTGAGCCTCCGGCAGGATCACCGCGCCCTCGACGCTGGCATAGGAATGCACGCGCACACCGGTGAACAGCATCGTCCGGCGCAGCGCCGCGCCGGAGACGATGCAGCCCCCTGACACGATCGACGAGATGGCGAGGCCGCGCCGCCCGGGCTCGTCATGGACGAACTTCGCCGGGGCCGCCATGGTGCTGTAGGTCCAGATCGGCCAGTCATTGTCGTAGAGGTCGAGCTCGGGCACCACGTCGGTCAGGTCGATATTGGCGGCGTAATAGGCGTCCAGCGTGCCGACGTCGCGCCAGTAGGACGACTTCTCGTCCCGGCTGCGCACGCAGGACCGTTCGAACGGATGGGCCACCGCCTTTCCGGCGGCGACGATGCCGGGGATGATGTTCTTGCCGAAATCGTGCTCGGATTCCGGGTCCTCGGCGTCGCGGCGCAGCTCGTCGAACAGGAACTTGGTCTCGAAGACATAGATGCCCATGCTGGCGAGCGACATGGCCGGATTGCCCGGCATCGGCGGCGGATCGGCCGGCTTCTCCAGGAAGGCGATGATCTTGTCGGTCTCGTCGACATGCATGACGCCGAAGCCCGACGCCTCCTCGATCGGCACGGCGACGCAGCCGACGGTGACGTCGGCCCCGCTCTCGACGTGCTGCTGCAGCATCTGCTCGTAATCCATCTTGTAGATGTGATCGCCGGCGAGGATGACGATGTAGCGCGGGTCGTGCGCCTCGATGATGTCGATGTTCTGATACACGGCGTCGGCGGTGCCGACATACCATTGATGCTCGGACACGCGCTGGCTGGCCGGCAATATGTCGAAGCTTTCGTTACGTTCCGGCCGGAAGAAGTTCCAGCCATATTGCAGATGCCGGATCAGGCTGTGCGCCTTGTACTGGGTGGCGATGGCGATGCGCCGAATGCCGGAATTGAGCGCGTTGGACAGCGCGAAATCGATGATCCTGAACTTGCCGCCGAAATAGACCGCCGGCTTGGCGCGGATGTCGGTCAGCTCCATCAGCCGCGATCCCCGGCCGCCGGCCAGGACGTAAGCCATGGCATGACGCGCGAGCGGACCGCCAGCGCCTGCGGCACCTGGAAGGGGGGGCGTCGTAGCCATGGTGACCTCGTGCTTAGTTAGGTGGTTTCTTGAGTTCTGACGGTTTCTTGACGACGGGCGGCGGCGGGACGGTGCCGGGATCGAGGCGGAGATAGACGGTCGCCAAGGGCGGGACGGTCACCAGGGCGGAAGCGGGAAAACCATGGGAGGGTTTGGCGGATGCCGTGACGGCGCCCAGATTGCCGACCCCGGAGCCCCCATAGTGCGTCGCGTCCGTGTTCATCACTTCCCGCCAAATACCAGCGTGCGGCAGTCCAATACCATAATTCTCGCGCGGTACGCTTGTGAAGTTTGATATTATTACGATCGGCACGGCGTTTGGACCACCAAGCCGCATCCAGACATAGACCGACTGCTGCCTGTCATCGACGACAACCCACCTGAAGCCTTCTTGCTCGCAATCCCGGGCGTGGAGCGAAGGCTCGGTCGTGTAGAGGCGGTTCAGGTCGCGCACGCAGTCGCGCACGCCGCGGTTCATCGGATGGTCGGGCTCGAGCAGCGGCCAGTCGAGCTCGATATGGAAGTCCCATTCCTTCCACTGGGCGAATTCCTGACCCATGAACAGCAGCTTCTTGCCCGGGAATCCCCACATCAACGCGTAGTAGGCGCGCAGCGTTGCGAATTGCTGCCATTCGTCGCCGGGAAATTTCGCCACCAGCGAGCGCTTCCCATAGACGACCTCGTCGTGCGACAGCGGCAGGATGAAGTTCTCGGTAAAGGCGTAGAACAGGCCGAAGGTCAGCTCGTTATGGTGATGCTGGCGGAAGAGCGGATCGCGCTTCAGGTAATCCAGCGTGTCGTGCATCCAGCCCAGGTTCCACTTGAATCCGAAGCCCAGCCCGCCGTCATGCACCGGCAGGCAGACGTTTTTCCGGTCGGTCGAATCCTCGGCGATCATAAGGGTGCCGGGATGCTCGCCATAGGCGAGGACATTGACCCGCTGGAGCAGCGCGACCGCCTCCAGATTCTCGTTGCCGCCGTATTTGTTGGGCGACCACTGGCCTGGCTTGCGCGAGAAATCGAGCCTCAGCATCGAGGCCACGGCGTCGACCCTGAGCCCGTCGATATGAAAGCGGTCGAGCCAGTAGAGCGCGCTTGCGGCCAGGAAGTTCGCCACCTCGCGCCGGCCGAAATCATAGATGGTGGTGTTCCCATCGGGGTGGAAGCCGCGCTTTGGGTCGGAATCCTCATAGAGCTTGGTGCCGTCGAACAGGGCCAGCCCCTGCTCGTCGGTCGGGAAATGGGCCGGCACCCAGTCGAGGATGACGCCGATGCCGGCGGCATGGGCACGGTCGACGAAGCGGGCGAAGGCGGCCGGATCGCCGTGGCGCGAGGTCGGCGAGAACAGGCCGATCGGCTGATAGCCCCAGCTGTCGTCGAGCGGATGCTCGTTGATCGGCATCAGCTCGAGATGGGTGTAGCCGAGGTCCTTCACATAGGGGATCAGCGCGTCGGCGATCTGGTCGTAGCTGTAGAAGAAATTCTGCGCCGGCCGCCGCCACGAGGCTAGATGCACCTCGCAGATCGAGATCGGCTCCCGCCGCCAATCATTCTGGCCGCGCGCCTCGAGATAGACCTCGTCGGTCCAGGTGAAATTGTCGGTCCTGGCCACGACCGAGGCCGTGGACGGCCGCAGCTCGGAGGCGAAGGCGAGCGGATC
>CAZNNJ010000728.1:0-3280 GCA_964574305.1 uncultured Rhodospirillales bacterium
CGCAGGACACGGTGTTCGGAAGAAACTGGGTCGGGGGCCTGTTCTGGTACCAGCGGAACCGGCCGACAAATGGTTAGGAAGGTTACGGGCGGGTCGGTTTCGGCAACTACAACGACCGGGAGTGGGAAGGTGCGGTCAACATACCGATAATTTCCGATAAGTTGATGGTACGAATCGCTGGCCAAGGGCAGATGCGAGATGGTTATACGGAAGAGCTGACCCAGCATAAGGATTTGGACAACAAGGATTATTGGGCTTGGCGTATCGGTATTCTGGCGCGCCCGACAGATGATATCACTAACTACTTTGTGTATGACGGCTATTACCAGGATACGAATGGTTCTGGCGACATCGTTTCATTTATCAACCCCAAACAGCCACTCACCGGGCTGAATGCGTCTTTCCAGCCGGTGCCGCTAACGGACCCTAGTTGCCAGTACACCGTAACGGTTGGTGCCAGCGGAGTTGGCGCCCCTCCCGGCGGATGCGGTGTGGCATATTTTCCGGCTTTTTCGAACTTCGTTTCGCAGTTCCAGAAGCAACAGGCACTCGGTCCGAGGGCGGTTCTTGGCGACAACTTCCAGAAGATCGGCAAGGATTACTTCTACGGCCTTACTGATGTCTTCACCTGGGATATTAACGATAACTTGACGGTCAAGAATATTGCGGCCGCCCGTATCTTCAAACAACTGGCGACAGATGACTATACGCCCATAGGTGTGCCGCTATTGAATATTGGCGTTCCCGGCAATAACGTTGTGTGGGGCAATAACGAGGCTCAATATACCGAGGAATTCCAGCTACAGGGTAAGGCGCTCAATGACAAGCTGACTTGGGTTGCCGGCGGTTTTCTGGAGTTCGATCATCCGATCGGCGATACGCTCCTGGGCTCGGCCGCTGTCGGTACCTACAGCTATTTTCACTTTCATATTGTAAGCCGCAGTCGCGCTGCTTTCGTTCACGGGGATTACTCGCTTGACGACTATGTGCCGGGCCTGAAGGTAACAGGCGGTTACCGCTACACCTGGGACGAAGTGTCAACTGCGGCTCGCGGGACCTCGGGCGTGGATGGCGGTAAAGCCTGCACGGGCATCTTCCTGACCGACACCAATTGCTATCAGTCCGCGCCATTCGCTCATTTCAGCTCCTTCGGCTGGAACGCGAGCGTCGAGGAGCAGCTGACTCCAGACGTTCTGCTTTATGTCCGCGCCGGCAACGCCTACCGCCCCGGCGGCACGAACCTGAACGTTCCATCGGAATTCGCGAACTTCAAGCCGGAGCACATCACCGACGTCGAACTGGGCGTGAAGGCCGACTGGGACCTATGGGGTATCCACGGCCGCACCAATGCCGATATCTATCACAGCGATTACAAGGCGATTCAGGTCCAGCGGCTCGTGACGCTTCTCGATGCGCAAAATAAACCCCACACCAATACCATCAACCTCAACGCCGCGAGCGCGACGATCGAGGGCGGAGAATTGGAGGCGACGATCCTGCCGCTCGGCAAGGCGTTGGAGATTTCGCCGCACTTCTCCTACATCTTCCCGAAATACGGCGCGTATCCACTGGCGTTCAGCCCGCTCGGGACCGAGACGCCGTTCCTGTATGTCCCGAAATGGTCGTATGGCATCACCGGCACCTATCACTTACCGATCGATGAATCCTGGGGTGATATCGCACTGTCCGCGACCTATTCCTGGTACGGCCACCAGTACGACTCGGTCTCCCCCGGCGAAATCTATCTGATCGAGCCGTCCTATGAGCTGCTGGACTTCAAGGTCGACTGGACGAACATCATGTCCTACCCTGTCGATCTATCCTTCTTCATGCGCAACGCGCTGGACACGCTCTATGTCCAGGGCGCAGTGCCGATCTACACCCAGCTCGGCTTCACGTCGCTGTCCTACAACCCACCGCGCATGTTCGGTTTCAATATCAAATACCGCTTCACCGAGGGCGAGACCGAGGAGCAGACCACCGCTCCCTATACCCCGCCACCGGCCCAGGCCGTGGCTCCGGCGCCGAAGAGCTATCTGGTGTTCTTCGACTTCAACAAGTCGGACCTGACGCCCCAGGCGAAGACGATCGTCGACCAGGCGGCCTCCAATGCCGGTCCGGCCAAGGTCACGCGGCTGACGGTCACCGGCCATACCGATACGGTCGGCTCGGACGCCTACAATATGCGTCTCAGCCGCCGCCGGGCGGAATCGGTCGCGGCTCAATTGGAGAAGGACGGCATCCCCTCCAGCGAGATCGAGATCGTGGCCAAGGGCAAGCGCGACCTGCTGGTGCCGACCGCCGACGGTGTGAAGGAGCCGCAGAACCGCCGCGTCCAGATCGTCTATGACGGCGGCCCGACCTCGTAAATGGTATAAAACCCTTAAAACTGTTGCTAAAATAGCACGCGGCGCCTCCCAATCGGAGGCGCCGCTTTCTTTTGCGACCTGAATCCTGACTCAAGACTCATAAAATGTCTTGACGCTTCCGCTCCCCATAAATGATTGTTGCGTCAGTTTTCGTGTGAAGGGCCCTTTAAGGGCGCCTCAATAAAGTACGAATTCGGCAACAAGGCGCTCGGCAAGGGTGCCGATCTTCGGGAGGAAACCATGTCACCAAAAGTCTCGCTCGCTCTGTTTGCAACCGCGGCCATCGCCGGGCTGACCGCCGGCACCGTGCCTGTCAAGGCGCAGACCGACCAGCCCCAGGCTGCCAAAGGCGGCGGGCTCGAAGAAATCGTGGTCACGGCGCGGCGCCGTGAGGAGCGGGTACAGAGCGTGCCGCTGGCGATCACCGCCTTCAGCCAGGCGGATGTCGAGAAAAAGCACATCACCCAGATTTCCGATCTGATGAAGACAGTGCCCTCACTGTCTTCCGCCCAGGACAATTCCGACGCCAACGGCTTCTATTCCGGCCAGATCAGGCTGCGCGGCCTGCCGGGCTCGATCGTCTATTTCAACGAGGTGCCGCTGGGCGACGTCGACTACAACCCGGCCTCGGGCATCACCCACGGCACGTCGGTCGGCTTCTTCTACGATCTCGACCACCTGGAAATCGACAAGGGTCCGCAAGGCACGCTGTTCGGCAAGAACTCCGTCGGCGGCCTGGTCTCGATCGAGCCCAAGAAGCCGACGAGCGAGTACGAGGGGTATCTCAGGGTCGCGTTCGGCAATTACGCCGACAAGGAAGTCGAGGGCGCGGTCAATATCCCCGTCGACGAGAAGCTGCTAGTCCGCGTCGCCGGCCAGATGCAGAAGCGCGATGGCTATACAAAGGACCT
>CAZNNJ010000729.1:0-3280 GCA_964574305.1 uncultured Rhodospirillales bacterium
TGCCCACGCTGAGCGGCGTCACGACGTGCAGACCCTTGCCGCCAGTTGTCTTGCAGAACGTGACAAGGCCGATTTTCTCCAGCCGCTCGCGCAGCTCACGCGCAGCGGTGACCACGTCGTCGAAGGAAAGCCCGGGCCCTGGATCGAGATCGAAGACGAGGCGGCCCGCCACCTCAGGATTGCCCGGGGCGCAGTTCCACGGATGGAATTCCAAAGTGCCCATTTGCGCGGCGGCAGCCAGCCCCTCGACGCGATCGATCTGAAGATAAGGCTCCTTCTCGCCGCTCACTTTTACCTGGTCGAAGAACTTGGACATGCCCGCCATGACATGGCGCTGGAAGAAGCGCTCCTTGCCGGCAATGCCGTCGGGCAATCGCACGATGGAGCAGGGGCGTCCCTTGATATGAGGCAGCATCCACGCGCCGACGGATTCGAGATAGCGGGCAAGGTCGAGCTTGGTTACGGGCTTGCCGTCGCCGGCATCCGGCCACAGCGCCTTGGCGGGTTTCGAGATCTCGACGCCCATGACGGTGGCATCGCCGCCACGCGGTGCTGCCGCCAGCGTCTTCACCGACGTACGTGCGGCCTTGGTGCTGGCGAGTGGCGGCGCTTCCGCTTTGACGGCGCTGGCCGGCTTGTCTTCGCGCAGGCCCTTGAAGGACGCTTGGCGCACCATGCCGGAACCCGTCCAGCCAGCAAACTCGATCTCGGCCACGAGCCTGGGCTTCAGCCAATGGACATTGGCTTCGTTCTTGGGCGCGTCCTTGCCGCTAAAGGGGCTCGTCCTGCTGGCCGCAGTCCTCAGTTTACCCTGAAGGCCGACGGTCGCGGCCTTGCCGAAGCCCGTGCCCACGCGCCCGATATAGGTCAGCTGACCGCCGCGATGTACGCCTACCAGCAGCGAGCGCAGATGCTCGCCATCGCCGCTCCAGCCGCCGACGACCACTTCGTGGCCCGGACGGGCCTTGGCCTTCGTCCAGCTGGTGGTGCGCCCCGAGACATAGGGTGCATCGAGGCGTTTGGAGATGATGCCTTCGAGATTCATCCGGCGCGCGGATTCCATCACCGTCTCGCCATCGCCGCTGAAATGTTCGACGTAACGGATCTCGCTCTTGCGCGGCAACTTCGCACGACTCAACAGCAACGCCAGCCGCTGCTTGCGCTCGGAAAGCGGAAGCTCGCGCAGGTCCTCACCCTTGGCGAATAACAGGTCGAAAGCGTAGTAGATCAGATCGCCGTGACCTTCGGACAGCGCCGCCTGCAAGGCAGCGAATTCCGGTGTGCCCTTGTCGTTCAGCGCCACCACTTCGCCATCTATGATGCAATCGGGCAGAACGCCTGCCGCCTCGGCGATCGGAACGAAGCGTCCCGTCCAATCGAGCCCGGCGCGGGTCAGAAGACGCACCTCGCCATCTTCGACGCGCAGTTGAATGCGATAGCCGTCGAACTTGATTTCATGCACCCAGCCCGTATCCGAAGGCGGCCGCTCCACGATGCGGCAAAGCTGCGGTGGAACGAAATCAGGCAGCGGTGCGCGCTTCGCCTTCCTTGCGGTTCCAGGGGCCGTGGCGGGGGCGGGCGCCGCCTGCAGCGCCTTCGCTCTTCGCGACGTGGCGCTTTCCCGCGGTTTCGATTGCCAAACATCGTCGGCCGGAGCGGGGGTTTTCCTTGCGAGCATGAAGGGCTTCGGTCGCGGGCCCTTGCCCGCCGCGATCTGCTCCATGGTGCGGCCCGAAGCCACCGAGTGATTGTCGGCCAGAACCTTGTCGGCGTCGCCAGGCCTTGCGCTCGCATCGTTGTGCTTGATCAGCAGCCAGTTGGTGCGCTTGCCACCGAAGCGATCGCCCTTCATGCGCACCAGTACCCAGCCGCCGCTCAGGCGCTGGCCCGCGAGAACGAATTTGAAATCGCCTGAAGCCAGCCCTTCCTCGGGCGAGCGGTCATCCTCCGGCGCCCAGAAGCCGCGATCCCACAGCATCACTGTGCCGCCGCCATATTGGCCTTCGGGAATTGTGCCTTCGAAATCGCCGTAGTCGAGAGGATGATCTTCCACTTCGACCGCCAGGCGCTTGTCATGGGGGTCGAGAGACGGCCCCTTCGTCACCGCCCATGATTTGAAGACGCCGTCGAGTTCGAGACGAAAGTCATAGTGAAGGCGGGTAGCGTCATGCATTTGGATAACGAAGCGGCGGTACTTAGCCTTGGCAACGCGGACCGCGCCGCTGGGCTCGGCTGTCTTCTTGAAGTCGCGCTTGGCGCGATAGGGCGCGAGTTTCTTCGTTGCCACGGTCTTCTCCAGTCAGCGGCGCTTGGCCCGCTTGCGCGGCTTCGCTGCTGTCTTGCGTGCGGGCCGCGATCTGCCGCGAAAGGCAACGACCTCGCCGCCTTTTCCCGTATCGGCGCCCTTTCTACTGCTGCGCCGCCCACCAAGGCTGTTCTTCAGCGCGTCCATCAGATCGACGACATTGGTCGGCTTCTCTTCCTCCTCGACCTCATGGATCGGCTTGGCGCCCTTGGCCCGGCGCTTCAGCATGGCGATCAGCGCCTCCTCATACGGATCCTTGAACTCGGCGGGTTCGAAGTGTCCCTCCTTCTGGGCGATGATCTCGCTGGCAATCGTCACCATCCGAGGATCAACCTTAACCGATTTGATGTGCGCGAAGGGGGCTTCGGCCTCGACTTCACGGGCGTCGCGCATGCGATGCAGGACCATCCCCTTGTCGCGTGGTTCGATGATGACGACGTGCTCGCGATGGCCCAGGACGAGGCGCCCCTGGGCGGCGCGGCCCTCCTTCTTCATCGCCTCGCGAATGACGGCATAGGGTTCCGCTGCCATCGGACCGTCCGGCAGGATGAAATAGGCGCCGTCGAAGTAAATCGTGTCGATCTCTCCCACCTCGACGAATTTTTCGATCTCGATGGTCTTCGTCGATTTGAGGCGGATCTCAGCCAGATCCTCATCGGTGACGGTGACATACTTGCCGTCAGGCATCTCAAAGCCGCGCACCAGATCCTTGCGCTCGACCTCGCCTGTATCCGGATCGTAGGGCTTCATCTGGATGCGGTTGCGGGTCTTCGGGTTGATGAAATGAAACGAGACGGACTCCGCATGGGTCGTCGCGTTGAACAGCTGGATGGGGCAGGTTACGAGCGACAGTTTGAGGAAGCCCGTCCAGGAAGGGCGCTTTGCCATGGTCTTGTCCGTTTTTTCCGAAGGTGCCGGCCGTTGTCTGAAACAGATCGGAAGAGCCCACGTCTGAACTACCGTCACCATGAAATA